>QHPN01000011.1 GCA_003219115.1 Verrucomicrobiota bacterium
GGCGATGAATTGGATGCGCAAGAATTCGCTCTGGCCCATGCCCATGGGTCTGGCCTGTTGTGCCATTGAATTGATGGCAACCGCCGCTTCCCGGTTCGATATCGCGCGGTTCGGCTCCGAAGTGATGCGATTTTCTCCGCGACAATGTGACGTCATGATTGTAGCGGGCACCGTCACTTACAAGATGGCGTTGGCGGTTAAACGGATTTGGGAGCAAATGCCAGAACCGAAATGGTGTATTGCGATGGGTGCGTGCGCATCGAGCGGCGGAATGTATCGAAGTTACGCCGTCCTGCAAGGCATCGATCAACTAATCCCAGTCGATGTTTATATCTCGGGATGTCCCCCTCGTCCCGAAGCGCTTCTGGAAGGACTCATGCGTTTGCAGAAAAAGATCGAGGGCGAACAGTCGTTCCTGGCTCAGAAACCTCAACTCACAGCCGACCTGGTGCCGGAAATCAAAAAGCGCCCTCCCACGCGCGCCTACGTCCGCGGCGTCGCAACGGCCCCCGGCGTCAAAAGCAACATGAGATGACCGGACCCGAGTTGCTGAAATCGCTGAGTCGTTTGCTCGGCTCAAAAATTCAAAGCCAAATCGAATTTCGGCACGAGACCACGTTCACGATTCAACCGGCAGATCTGCGTGAAGTGGCGAAATTCTGTCGAGACGAACTGTCGTTTGATTATCTTATCGATATTTCCAGCGTCGATAATCTGGGCGAGGAACCGCGCTTCGAAGTTGTTTACGAGGTTTACTCGATGACACTCGCGATTCATCTACGGATAAAGCTCGCAGTGAGCGAAGAGGTCTGCGCGGTCGACACCGTGTCAGACATTTGGCCGACCGCGGATTGGCACGAACGCGAGATCTACGACATGATGGGGATTCGTTTCAACAATCACCCGGATCTGCGGCGGATTTTGATGTGGGACGGCTATCCATTCTTTCCACTACGAAAAGATTTTCCGCTGGAAGGTTTACCCAGTGAGATGCCCGACGTTGCGTTTACTTCTGCTGCTCCGATGGAAGGCGGGCCATTTGTCACTCAGCCGTCGACAGCAACGGCAAAAGACCGCGAGCCGCGGGCGAGACGGCCCGAAGTATAGCCGACAGTCCTTTAATTCGCTGTGAATTAGCTCGATCTCGTTAGACCTTGCGGCGTTATCTTTTATTTGCATTGCCTCTACTGCTGATCGCAGCAGGGATTGCCTTCATCTTTCAACAGCGGCAGAACCCGGCAGGAAGCAGGCTGCCGAAGGCGGACAAGATCCTGGTCGACAAAGGAGCGCGGCGGTTAACTTTGTTTTCCGGCGGTAGGAAACTAAAGGAGTATCATATCGCGCTCGGCTTCTCGCCCATCGGGCCCAAAGAACGCGAAGGGGATGGCCGCACGCCTGAAGGAATTTACACCGTCGACTTTCACAAGCCAGACAGTGGCTTTCATCGAGCGTTGCACGTTTCGTATCCGAGCGCAGAAGACAATACGCGAGCAACAGAGGCGGGCGTATCGCCCGGCGGTGAAATTATGATTCATGGATTGCCTAACGGTCTCGGCGCGTTGGGCGCGGCTGATTGGTCGCGCGATTGGACCGCGGGCTGCATCGCCGTTACTGATCCCGAAATCGACGAGATCTACAGTTCAGTGAATGACGGAACCCCGATCGAAATTCTGCCATAATCTAGCAGGGCTTCATCGGCCTCACACAAAGTCCACAAAAGACACCAAGTTAGAGGTTCGGTAGCGCTTCCTCCAGAAGATGTGAAAAATCTATTGCGGCGTTGCGGCCAGTTTCTAGTACTTCTTCGTGGTTCAGCGTTGTCGAGGAAAGTCCGGCGGCCAAATTCGCGATGCAGGAAAATCCCGCCACTTCCATTCCGAGCGCACGCGCCTGAATTACTTCGATTACCGTTGACATTCCGATAGCATCGGCGCCGAGCTTTTGCAGCATCCGAACCTCAGCTGCGGTTTCGTATTGCGGACCCAATATCGCTGCGTAAACGCCTTCACGCAGAACGATCCCAATCTCGTGTGCGGCGTCGCGAAAAGCTTTCTGCAATCGTGGCGAATACGCATTACTCAAGTCAAGAAATTGCGCGCTCCCAATTAGCGGAGACGTTCCGGTTAAGTTGAGATGATCGCTAATCATCATCCAATCGCCCGGTCTGAATCTGACGTTTAGTCCGCCGGCGGCATTCGTGACGATCACCTTCATAATGCCGGCGTCCGCGAGCGTTCGGACATTCGCGGTTACCTCCGCGGATGAATAACCTTCGTACAAATGAACCCGCCCCTGGGCGAAAATCATAAGCTTACCCGACAGCTCGCAGAGCGAAAACTTACCGGCATGCCCGGGAATGCGCGGCCTGGGGAGTTCAGAAAACTCCGTGTACTCGATGGATTCGATCGGCTGTTGAACGATCGAATTCAGGCCGGAGCCAAGTATGATCGCGATTTCGGCCTTCCAATTACGCAGTTGCTGGCGCGCTTTAGTCATTGATGGATCGAGCAATCCCATGCTCTAAAGCGGCGAAGCCGCACGCAGGTAAACTTCGGTATGAGCCGCAATTGAGGGCGACGAGGAGCGGCCGCTCCACCTTGGTTCACGCCGCCGAGACCGGGGGCGCGCTCGCCGGCTTACGTGTGGTTGCCATCACGTCTGGGCGCGGCGGATCGTCGCGGGGCGCAGTGGTCTTGGTTTCCTGCCTCGGATAGGCAATCCGGCTATGCAGCATCGTCATCAAGGTAAAACGAAAACGCTCGGCGATAATCCGAATATCACGCAGAGTCAGATCGCACTCGGCGAGCTGCCGATCACTAATACGCCGATCAATAATATCGTTGACCAGTTGCTCGATTTTCGCAGGCGTCGGTTTCTCCAAACTGCGTGATGCGCTTTCCACCGCATCGGCCAGACTTACAATCGCGCTCTCTTTCGTTTGCGGTTTCGGTCCGCTGTAACGGAAACTTTCCTCTCGCACTTCCGGTATGTCATCCTGGCGCATCTTCATAATCTTGCCCCCGGCACGCGCGTCTTCATGCATTTGAAGTGCACGTTTGTAGAAATAGTAAACCAGCGAAGTGCCGTGGTGTTGCTGAATGATGTCGATGATGTGCTGATTGAGTTTGTGTTTGAGAGCGAGATCGACCCCTTCTTTGACGTGCGCGATGATGATCAATGCGCTCATCGTCGGCGCCAGGTCCTCGTGCGGATTTCGCTCGAAGCTCATGTTTTCGGTGAAATAATCAGGCTTCACTAGCTTTCCCACGTCGTGGAAATATGCGCAGACGCGGCAGAGCGTCGCGTTGGCGCCGATCGCCTCAGCGGCGGTTTCAGCCAGGTTCGCTACCACGAGACTGTGATGATAGGTGCCAGGCGCTTCGATGGTCATGCGACGCAAGAGCGGGTGGTTTAAATCTGAGGCCTCCATCCACGAGATGTCAGTCGTAATTTGGAACAACGGTTCGAACATTGGTATCACACCGCCAACGATGGTGGCGGTGACGAGCCCGTTGCCGATGGCAAAGGCGCTTTGCAATCCGATCAATCCCCAATCATTTGCCGTCGGCGGAAAAAGATTGATCGGCCCGATGTAACCGAAAGTAAGCGACAAAATCCAAATGGCAGCGCCGGCACCGAGCCCGGCGCGAACGAGTTTGCTGCGCCGGCGTACTTGCAGGGTGAGATAAACAGCGGTGAACCCGCTGATCATTCCGGTGACGAGCACGGGTGCATTAACGAGCATAGGCGCATCACTTTTTCCAAACAGCACGCTGCTCCAAAGGCTGACAAAAACCGCCGCATACAAGCCGTGATTGCGGCCCAGCAGCACGCTCAGCAACAGTGGCGCGAGAGCATAGGGCGCGAGCAGCTCTGCCATCTCAGGCTGCAAGCCAAACGAATGGCTTTGGCAAAGCACGACGATAAATTTGGTAAGGGCGAGCTGCACCAGCATCACCCCAAAGACGAGAAGAATCCGCGAGCTTTGCGAAAACGTGCGCGGCTGATTGATCCACAACATCATTAGCGCGGTCAGGAAAAAGAGCAGCGCAATGACGAAATTTTTTGTCACCTCTCGTTGGTTGCCACTGAAGATGAGTAAAGCGAGGCCGCAAGAAACAGAACCCCCTTCATTCCCACGGAATACTCCAGCCCGCGGAGCAAATCGTTGCGGGCGCGACGGCGGCGTAGTTTTCCAGAGGCCAGCCCGCGGCGAACTAATTCGCTACGTTTGAAAAAGTCGATCATTACTTACGCCCCGAGGGTGTCCGGTGCTGCTGGTAGGCGTTAATTATGGCACGGACCAGCGGGTGACGCACGACATCACGTTCGGTAAAGTAGCTCATTGCGATACCCGGCACATTTTTCAATGCCTGGAGCGCCTCCACTAAACCCGAACGCTTGTTTGCCGGTAAATCAATTTGCGTCACGTCGCCGGTTACGACGCACTTGGAATTCATGCCGATGCGAGTGAGCAACATGAACATCTGTTCAGTGGTGGCGTTTTGCGCTTCATCGAGAATAACGAACGCATTGTTGAGAGTGCGGCCACGCATGTAAGCGAGCGGCGCTACTTCGATGACTTCCCGTGAAAGCGCACGCTCCAGTTCCTCCGCTTCCATCATATCGTGCAAAGCGTCGTAGAGCGGTCGTAAATAGGGTGTGATTTTTTCCTGCAAATCTCCCGGGAGAAATCCGAGCGCCTCACCCGCCTCGACCGCCGGCCGCGCCAGAATGATTCTCGAAACTTGTTCCTTCTTTAGCGCCGCTACCGCCATCGCCACCGCCAAATAAGTTTTGCCGGTGCCGGCCGGCCCAATGGCGAAGACGACATCGTGTTTTTCAATGGCCTCGACGTAATTTTTTTGTCCAACCGTGCGTGCGATGACCGGCGTCTTGCGCGACGATGTAACGATCCGAGCGGAGATCGCGTCCGACAAATTATCGGCACGTTCTTCACTTACGGAATTGAGCGCGTAATTAAATTCATGTTTCTGAATGTCGACGCCGCGTTTGCGCGCCTCCTCCAACTGATCGAAAACACGTTGGACACAGTCCAGTTTGTCCGGCTCCCCTTCTATTTTCACCCAACCCTCGCGTGTCGTCACACGTACCCCCAGGGAATCTTCCAAATTTTTCAATAGCTTAATGTCGTTGGCGTAGAGGGACTGCAACGCCCGCGCGCTTTCAAATTCCAAAGTACGAGTCTCACTCATTGATCAAATCGCCCGCGTTCGTAGCACAGACATCTTACGCCAGTCCGGCTCGGACCTGGTGGGGCCAACGGGCATCTGGCCTTGAATGACAATACAACTTTTATCGGAACCCGTAAACCAGCGCCCAATGGGTGCGCTCCTCCGGCGATTCTTCGATCGCAACGATTATATAGTAACTATCGGTCGAGGTTGGAACGACGTGGGCAGCGGCGAAGTGCCCTTTTTGCCAGCTATCAGGTTGCTCCACTAATTTTCCGTCCTTATCGTAAATATGCACCGAAACCCTTGCCCGATTTACTTCTGTGCCCATCCAGAACCAATATTCGTTGCCTTTGAATAGCTGCTGACGCACCGCCTTTTTCTCGCCCGCGGCCAAGTCTCCACCCCAGTAATCCTCTCGCACCTGGAACCCTTCACGGACATACGGCTCGGCCGCCTGGAGCGCAAAGGATTGGGCGTCGTCCACCGACGCAAGGACGACAATCCCTGCGAGCAGTGACATGCTCATAAAAATGAATGCAACCCGATAGCGCGAATTCATCCCTACCGTGTTACGACTTCGCCATCCAGGCGCGTTGTAATTGCGTTGATCCTTTTCACCGCGTCCGGCGTGATCGGTTTGCTTGCCGTATCAATCAACGGTCGCACCTCGACCAACGCCTGTTTGATATTTTGCACGACTGGGACGCTGTATTCCGGCATGGCTGCTAATCGATCGCCAAAATACCTAAGCAGATCTGGCTGGTGCAAGAGCTCCGCGCCTTCGGGGGTAAAATGCCGGTCTACTACCGCGGTCAAAATCTGCGTCCCCCGCAACCAACCGCCAAGGCTGACCAGTTGTGAAAGCTTTTGATCCTGCAATTCGTTCATCGCCTGTTGCACACTGTTTTGAGTGCGATCGAGTTCATGGCGCACGTTTTCCCACTTGCGCTTGTCCGCCCATTCCGTGATCGCTTTCGCGTGCGGGGTAATGGACGCGCCTACGCCGATACCCTTGGCCAGAGTCAGAACGCGCTGGCCGATTTCTTTAACCGCGGGGGCATCCTGCGCCTGGACCGATGAATCCATCCGCGATCACATTGCCAAGCAGTAGCGCCGTTCTGGGACGCTCGCTGAAGTTGGCACTTTTTTCGGTCCTCACATACTCTTTCCAGTTGACCGGCCCGAGCTTGTTCAAGGCACTGAAGACCTCGCCCGGCAATGGGACGACTACGTCCTCCACCGTTTTGTACTGCTTGACGTTAATTTGCTGCGGCGCCGACGCTGCCTGGACGCTGAGGGCGACCATCGCCAGTGTAAACCCCGCCCACTTGCTATTTTTAATGACTGAAATCATTGGCTACTTCGACTGTTGATTTCGACTCAGTATTCAGGATTAATGCAACTCTAAATAGAAGTAACTTTCGCTCAACTCTCACCACTGTGATCTCCTTAAATCGTATTCACCCAGACATCCGGCGGCATTTACCTCAACTTTTGTGAATTCAAAACGACTGCGGCAGATTCTCGACCGCGCCAGTCAACGGCGCCTCCTCGTCATTGGCGATCTGATGCTCGACGAGTTCGTTTGGGGAAAGGTTGGGCGCATTTCGCCGGAAGCACCGGTTCCCGTGGTAGAAGTGTCGGGGGAATCGTTTTATCCCGGCGGCGCGGCCAACGTCGCGCGCAACCTTCGTGAGTTCACCGCTAGCGTCGGCGTCGTCGGGATGATCGGGCGAGACCGCGGCGGGGATCAGCTCCGGCAATTATTAGCCGACCAAAGGATCGATACTTCCGCCTGCTCCGTCGCCGCAGATTTTCCCACCATCGTCAAGACTCGCATCATCGCGCGGCAGCAACAGGTGGTTCGAGTCGATCGGGAGAGAATTCTGGCGCCGAATGAAAAGCAGATCGAATCGGTTGTTGCTTGTGTGAAGAAAATGCTGCCCGAAATCGACGGCATCATTTTCGAAGATTACGGCAAGGGGTTTCTCGCGGAAAAACTTGTCTCCGGAATCGTTGCGCCGGCACGCGCCCGGAAAAAGATCATCGCAGCCGATCCGAATCCGCGGAATAACATTCCGTGGCGCGGGTTGTCAGTGGTGAAGCCGAATCGTGGCGAAGCATTTCACGCTGCCGGAATTCCGCTGCAAGAATCGGACGCTGACGACAAGGCCTTGAAGGAAGTTGGCGCTGTCCTGTTACAAAAATGGCGAGCGGAATTGATCCTGATCACTCTGGGCGAAGAAGGGATGATGCTTTTCCAGCGCAATCAGAAACCGCACCACGTTCCGACGAAAGCCCGTCAGGTTTTCGATGTTTCGGGTGCGGGCGACACCGCGATCGCTTTGTTTACCCTGGCGCTTTGCAGTGGCGCCACGCCCCTGGAGGCAGCGGAGATCGCTAATCATGCCAGCGCCGTGGTCGTGGGCAAACTGGGGACAGCCACAGTTTCGCCGGACGAATTGCGCAACAGTTTCGAAAATGGTTGAGGGAAAGACTGCGGCGGTGTTTTTCGACCGTGACGGCACCATCATGCACGACGTGAATTACTGCTCCGACCCGAAGGACGTCCACGTTTTTTCTTTTGTCGCCGAATCATTGCGAACACTCAAGGCGGCCGGATTCAAATTGATCATGGTAACGAACCAAAGCGGGATCGGCCGTGGGTATTTCACGCGCGAGCAATACAACGCCGTCCATGCCGAAGTGCTCCGGCAAATCGGTGAACCGTTAATCAACGCCACCTATTTTTGTCCTGATGTCCCAGGGGCACAATCCGAATGTCGCAAGCCGGCGCCTGGAATGGTTTTGCAGGGAGCCAGGGAAAATAACGTAGATCTGACACGCTCGATTTTCGTTGGTGACAAGGAGATCGATGTGCACTGCGGACACAATGCCGGGATCAAAGCGATTCGCGTTCGGACCGGTTTTGAAGCAAACACGGCCGACAGCTCAGCCGATTGGGTGGCGGAAGATTTCGCGAAGGCGACGGATATTATTCTGACGAAGTTCGTATCGGCATGAAGCTTGCGCGTTCAAAACAATGTCGTCCCGAGCGCAAGCGAAGGACCTCGCCCAAACTTACGGGCTCACACAAGCTAGCCCGTGTAACTAAATACCGAATGTGGGGTCCCTCACCGTCTGCGCGGTTCGGGATGACGCCCGCATGAGCGCTGTCGTCATCATTCCGGCACGCTGGGGGTCCACGCGATTTCCGGGAAAGCCACTCTACGAAATCGCAGGCAAGCCATTACTCCAGCACGTTTGGGAACGCTGCCGTCGCGCGCGAAAAATCGATACGACGATCATCGCCACTGACGACATGCGCATCGCCGGGGCTGCCATCGCCTGGGGCGCGGAGGTAGCCCTCACTTCGCCCAAACATGAGAGTGGGACGGCTCGAATCGCCGAAGTAGTCAAACGCTCGAAGAAACTTTCGATCATTGTCAATGTGCAGGGCGACGAGCCCCTGATCGATCCGCGACTGATTGATCGGTTCGCTGAAACGCTGCAGACGAATCGCGACGTCGGAATTGTCACCGCCGCGCATCCGTTTTCCGATGCGCGTGATGCCCTTTCCCCACATCAGGTGAAAGTGGTAATCGATCGTGCGGGCAACGCGCTCTACTTTTCGCGCGCACCAATTCCCGCTTCAAGAAATGCCGGAGGCAGCCGTTCTTTGTTTCTTCGGCACCAAGGCATTTACGGCTTTCGTCGCGCTACTCTTTTGCAGTTCGTGCAGTGGAAGCCGACGCCACTGGAGCGGTGCGAATCACTCGAGCAATTGCGCGCATTAGAGAATGGTGTAAGAATTAATGTGCTCGTCACTAAACACGGTTCGCCTGGCGTTGACACGCCGGCAGATGCTGAAGCCGTAGCCGCTTCGCTTCGCGGCCACAACCCGCGGAGGGCTCGCTGATGAAATACATTTTCGTCACTGGCGGCGTGGTTAGTTCTCTCGGCAAGGGACTGGCCGCGGCCGCCCTTGGCACCCTGCTTGAATTACGGGGACTGCGCGTCGTTTTCCAAAAATTCGATCCCTATCTCAATGTCGATCCGGGAACGATGAGCCCGTTCCAGCACGGCGAAGTCTATGTCTTGAACGATGGCGCTGAGACCGATCTCGATCTTGGGCATTACGAGCGTTTCACCAATTGCGTGCTTTCACGGCACAACAATCTTACCAGCGGCCAGGTTTACGAATCCGTCATCAATCGTGAGCGCCGCGGCGATTATCTGGGCAAAACCGTGCAGGTGATCCCGCATGTCACCGATGAGATCAAAGCGCGAATTCGCGAGCTTTCCGATGAATCAAAATACGATGTCGTGATTACTGAAGTTGGTGGCACCACCGGCGACATTGAAGGGCTGCCCTTCCTGGAAGCGATCCGGCAATTCATTCTCGAAGTCGGGACACAGAATGTCGTGAACATTCACGTCACGCTTATTCCGTATATTAAGGCGGCGCGGGAATTAAAAACCAAACCGACGCAGCAAAGTATCGCCAAGTTACGCGAAATCGGTCTGCAACCGCAGGTCCTGATGTGCCGGACCGAACATCCACTCGATGCCGAACTGCGCCAGAAGCTTTCAATGTTTTGCAGCGTTGCGTCTGAAGCGGTCATTGAATTCCGCGATGTTGCGCACAGTAGTTATGAAGCGCCGCTCATCATTCACGAGGAAGGCATGGACGCGCTCATTTGTAAGGTGCTCGGTCTGCAAACGCCGGAGCCCGATCTAAGTAACTGGCGCAAATTTGTCGAGCGCGTGGTTTCGCCTAAGAAACGAGTCAAAATTGCGGTTGTCGGTAAGTACATCGATTTGCAGGATGCCTACAAGTCGATCTACGAATCGTTAACTCACGCTGCCGCCAGTCAGGATTGCGGGATCGATTTGAAATTGATCGACGCCGAAACTTTGGAGGACGGAGTGAATGGCCAGCTCAAGGATGTAGCCGGCATCCTTATTCCGGGGGGCTTCGGCGATCGTGGGGTGGAAGGAAAAATCAAGGCCGCGCGTTTCGCGCGTGAGAACAAACTGCCATATCTCGGTCTTTGTCTCGGCATGCAGGTCGCGACGATTGAATTCGCACGCAACGTCTGCGGCATCACTAACGCCAACAGCACCGAGTTCGATCAGACAGCATCCGATCCCGTGATTTGTTTGCTCGAGGAACAGCGGGAAGTGCGCAATAAAGGCGCCAGCATGCGTCTTGGAACGTGGCCGACCAAAATTCAACCCGGCACGCTCGCGGAAAAGATCTACGGAAAAGACGAAGTGCTCGAGCGTCACCGGCACCGCTACGAATTTAACATGAAATATCGCGACCGAATGCGCGAAAAAGGCTTCGAAATCTCCGGTACCTCACCCGATGGCTCCCTCGCCGAACTGGTCGAGTTACGCGATCATCCCTACTTCCTGGCCTGCCAATATCATCCCGAGTTTCAAAGCAAACCGAATCAGCCGCACCCTCTGTTCAAGGGCTTCATCCAAGCCGCCTTGGCGCACCAGAGATAGCGTCCACCGACTGGTCATCCCAATCGAAGCCGAAAGGGATCCCGTTCCATTACCTTAAAGATTCCATTACCGGATCCCTCGATCCCGCATTTGCGGGACACGGGATGACGGATTATTCGACGCTCTTTCTAACCGATCATTAATCGCGGCGCCAATCCTCTCCTCTGGCACGCGCTCGGCCACAATGAGGTCGAGATTCTCAGCATCCAGCTCCCGCAACATTCTGAATAAATTTGTAGCGGCCTCCCGCAAATCGCCTCGCTCACTCAAATAACGCACGGCTGCGAAATCAGCAGCTGTAGTCGCGGTCGTCGGCCGCGGCGAGCCGGGATCACCAATCCCGGCTACAGGAAAAAGAGAGAGAGCTCCGGTTCGCTTACCCGGCGTTGCCGAGAAGTCCTGCAAGTGTTCAACCATGATCAGTCGGGTCCTCGGCGCGTAATGCGTCGGTAATTGTCCCGGCGCAATAATCGTACTGGCTGGCGTGCGCTGACGCACTTCTCCAAACGGATGAAGCATCTCCTCCGTGATCGGCCCTCGCCGCAACACTTCGATCATTCCATCCACAATTCGAATAATCGTCGACTCGATCCCGTGTTCCGTGGGCCCGGCATTGACAATCAATGGAATCCGACCGTCCAATTCATCCAACACATGTTGCGCGGTTGTCGGGCTGACGCGGCCGAATCGATTCGCACTTGGCGCCGCTAGAGGCCGATTCATCATACTCACCACTTCGCGAAAAACCGGATGCGCGCTCATCCGCACCGCGACCGTTTCCAACTCCGCTGTTACAACGTCTGGGACGACGTCGCGTTTTCGAAAGATTATCGTTAAGGGTCCCGGCCAGAATTTTTCAATCAAATCGCGCGCGAGCTGTGACTCAACGATCGCAATCTCGTCCAGCGCCTCGCTCTTCGGCAAATGTACAATTAGCGGATCGAACCGCGGCCGTTCTTTGGCTTCAAAAATTTTCACGACCGCATCGGGATTGAGCGCGTCGGCCGCGAGGCCGTAAACGGTTTCGGTTGGCAAAGCGACCACTTCGCCCTCGCGCAAAAGTTTGATCGCCTTCGCGCATCCCCCACTGGACTCCGCCCTAACTGTTGCAGTCGTGCCACTCTGACTTGTATCGTTCGCTTCGCTTCCGCCAAATGCCAGTCCGGCTCGGACGGCGGAAACGACTTCCGTCTTCACTTCGGAAGTTTGGCAGCGAGCACGCTGTCGGTCTGCTTCTTCCGAAACGCCTGAAGATTCTGGCGAATCTTCTCGTCGGAAGTTGCGAGGATGGCCGCGGCCAGGAGCGCGGCGTTCTTCGCTCCGGCCGGACCGATCGCGAGTGTTCCAACAGGAATTCCGCCCGGCATTTGCGCGGTGGAAAGAAGTGAGTCCAGGCCGTGCAAGGCCGCTGACTGAATCGGCACGCCAAGCACGGGCAACCAGGTATGCGCGGCAATGACACCCGCCAGATGCGCCGCGCCTCCGGCTGCCGCGATCATTACACGAATCCCGCGATCAGCCGCTTCACGCGCGAACTTGGCGGTGGCTTCAGGCGTCCGATGCGCCGAAAGAACATGGGCTTCGTTTGGGATTTCCAGTTCATCAAGCGTTTTCACGCAATCGGACATCGTTTCCCAGTCCGACGCACTTCCTATTATCACAGCAACGAGCGATGAAGATTTTTGCGCTGCCATAGAATAAATCAGGTGTCAGCTCCCGGGCCAAAGTTGTAAAGCTGTTTTCAAATCTCGAATGTAGTCGTAGCGCGCGGCGCAAGAAAAACAAGGAGCGGCTGTTTCTACCTGTCGACTCGACACAAGGGCGGTCGCAAACCGTCGTCTAGCTAGATAGATATGCGCCCGCCGCAACGCGATTTGCAATGCCCCGGTTCGCTTTGCGGTGTTATTATAGGAGAATGAACCCCGGCGACAATGCCATTGCCTTAATCGGCTTCATGGGCGCTGGAAAATCTGCCGTCGGCCGTGAGCTGTCACGACGCATCGGCTGGCCGCGACACGACACCGACGAAATGATTCGCGAGCAGTTCGGCATTTCGATTCCGGATATTTTTACGCGGCACGGCGAGCCGGCATTTCGCGAGGCGGAAACGGCATTGCTGAAAACACTGCGCCGCGGAATTGCTGGAATCGTGGTTACAGGCGGCGGAATTATTTTGCGCACTGAAAACGTGCAGCTCCTACGCGGGATGGGCCGGATCGTATGGCTTGACGCTGAAGAAGGAGTGCTGTGGCAGCGCGTTTCAAAGCACAGTACCCGTCCCCTCCTCCAAACACCGGATCCACGCGCCCGATTTGCGGAATTATTTCGAGACCGAGTGCCGCTTTATCAATCAGCAGCAGACTATCGTATCAACACCAACAGCAACAGCATTGTGAAGGTGACTGATGAGATCATCGCATTGATATGAATGCGCAGAACGGATCAGACGATGTCCGCGCGCAAATTGTAGCGCTGGCGCGGGACCTTGAATTTGATCTTTGCCGCTTTGCGAGGGCGGATGTTCCGGAACATGGGGTGGAATTTCGGGAATGGCTAGATCGCGGCGAGGGCGGCGAAATGAATTACCTCGCGCGCAATGCAGAGAAGCGATGCGATCCGCAGCAGGTTTTGCCCGAAGCGAAAACGGTGATTGTTCTCGCGCTCAATTATTTTCAGGGAGACGATTCTGTAGAGGCAAGCGTGCCGCCCGCAATGATTGCGCCCGACACGGGCGCCGCTACAGGAAAAATCGCGCGATATGCCTGGGGCGATGATTATCATCGGTTAATCGAAAAGAAGCTGGCGGTGCTCGACGATTTCCTGCGTCGGCGCGGCGGGAGCCAGAAATGTTATGTCGACACCGGCCCGATGCTGGAGCGCGACCATGCAGCTGCCGCCGGCATCGGCTGGCATGGCAAAAGCACGATGCTATTGAACCGCGAATTGGGCACTTGGTTTTTTCTGGCCGAGATCCTGACCACACTTGAGTTCGCGCCCGATCCACCGCAAAAGAATTATTGTGGGCACTGCACGCGCTGCATCGATGCCTGTCCTACCGGTGCAATCACTGCGCCACATCAGGTCGATGCACGCCGCTGCATTTCCTATCTCACGATTGAATTGAAAGGCGCGATACCGCCGGAACTCCGACCCCTGATCGGTGATCGCATTTACGGTTGTGACGATTGTCTTGATGCCTGCCCATGGAATCGTTTCGCCAGGGTTTCGCGCGAAACCGCCTTCGCCAGGCGACCCGAGATTGCGCGGATGAAACTGCGCGATTACCTCAGTCTCGATGATGACAAATTTCGCCGGTTGTTTCGCAATTCGCCGATCAAGCGAACAAAACGGCGCGGCTTCTTGCGAAACGTATGCGTGGCATTGGGAAACGTGGGCATGGCAGAGGATTTGCCGGCATTAGAAAAGGCAGCGACCGATCCTGAGCCATTAATTGCGGAGCACGCGCAGTGGGCGGTCGAACAAATACGGGAACGGGTGGTTGCGTGAATTGCTGAATCTGTAATCGTTAGGAAGCGCATCAAATGAGTATGCGCCTGAACGATTCAACCTCTAAATAGTCTAAGGAGAGACAATTGCAGCTTCCCGCAATGCATCAGCCCGCAACTAGCCCGCCCGCGGAAACCAACGTGCCTGAGCCAGGATCCCCTGCGCCCACAACTGCCTCACCGCGTCGTCGAAAATCGCGCCGTCGTCGAAAGATTCTGATCGGAGTCGGCGCCCTGCTTTTGCTGTGGATCATCGGCGCGATCATCAACAGTAAACGCGAAAAGCCCATTCCAGTCACGACGGACAAAGCGACGCGACGGACTATTGTCCAAACGGTTTCGGCGACGGGGAAAATTCAGCCGGAGACTGAAGTGAAGATTTCACCGGAAGTCGCGGGCGAGATTATTGAGTTGCCGGTGGACGATGGGATGGCCGTGAAAAAGGGTGATTTGCTTGTGAAGATCAAACCCGATTCGTATAAGGCACTGGTCGAACAACAGGAGGCGGCGATCAGTTCGGCGAAAGCGACCAACCTTCAGCAAAAGGCGACGATGATGAAGACCGAACAGGACCTGAAACGCGCCGATGACATGTATGCGAAGAAGACGATTTCGATTCAGGAATACAACGCCGCGCAGGCGGCCTCTGATGTTGCGAAAAATACCTATGAAAGTTCGCTGCATGAGATCGAACGCGCGCAAGCGGGCTCGAGTCAGGCGCGCGATCAACTTTCCAAAACGACCATCTATTCACCGATCGATGGCACAGTGACGGTTTTGAACAGCAAATTAGGCGAACGGCTCGTCGCTACGGGACAGTTTGCCGGAACGGAAGTAATGCGCGTCGCTGATCTTGGTCACATGGAAGCACGCGTCGATGTAAACGAGAACGATGTCGTGAACGTGAAGGTCGGCGACCAAGCCAGTGTGAAAATCGATGCCTACAGCGATCGCAGGTTTCACGGAACCGTTCACCAAATCGCGAACACTGGAAAAACCACCGGCGCTGGGACCCAGGAAGAAGTGACAAACTTTGAGGTCAAGATCGGGATCGACGATCACGATGTGACATTGAAACCGGGATTAAGCTGCACCGCCGATATTGAGACGAACACAGTCAAGGATGTGGTCGCGGTTCCGATGCAGGCCGTCACCATTCGTACCGGCGACAGCAACCTGAGTCCGGAAGAGATCGAAAAAAAGAAACTAAAGACGGCGCAGCGCGATAAAAGCGACAACAACGCGGAGTTCATTAACGAGAAAGCGGAGAAGCAGGCGCAGAAGGAAGAGCGAGAAAAACTGGCGAAAGTTGTCTTTCTGAAGAAAGGCGGCAAAGCGCAACTGGTGAAGGTGACGACCGGGATCTCCGACGACACCTTTATGGAGCTCAAAAATGGTATTCAGCCGGGAGACGAAGTCATTTCGGGAAGCTATAGTGCCATCAGCCGGAAGCTGAAAGACGGCGCCAAGGTTACTTACGATAAGGAAGCAACGAAATAGTGGTCGGGGTTCAGTGAACAAGGTTCAGGCGGAACCTCTGAAACCTGAACCCTGAAACCTGAACACGATGAATCATAATTCCACGCGTCCGGTTGGACCGTTGGTCATCGACATCGAAAACATCACCAAAGACTACGTGATGGGTGAAGAGATTGTGCGCGCACTGCGCGGAGTGTCGCTGCAAATTCATCGCAACGAATACATCGCCATCATGGGCCCGAGCGGAAGCGGTAAGTCAACTCTCATGAATATGCTCGGGTGTCTCGATACGCCGACGTCCGGGCGCTACGAATTCAACGGCCGCAATGTCGCCGAGATGGACGATGACGAGCTGGCCGCAATCCGAAATCGCGAGATCGGATTTGTCTTCCAAACGTTTAACCTGCTGCCGCGCTCGACAAGTTTGCGCAATGTCGAGCTGCCTCTCATTTACGCGGGCATTGACCCAGAGACGCGCGAAGAAATGGCCGTGCGGGTCCTCGATGAAGTTGGTTTGGGCGATCGCATGAATCATAAACCCAACGAATTATCCGGCGGTCAACGCCAGCGCGTCGCCGTTGCTCGGGCGCTGGTCAACAATCCTTCCATCATTCTGGTCACGCACGAGCGCGATATCGCTGCGCATGCACGCCGCACCGTCCATCTGCGCGATGGTCTGATCGAAACCGACCATGCCGGATTTATCCCGGAAGTTGATCTCGTCGCCCTGGATCGACCATGATTATGCGCTGCAGCATTCGGAATTCCTGCGAGCGTAGAATCAAAAAATGAAACGTTTTCTCTCCCTGGATCGACCATGATTATGCGCTGCAGCATTCGGAATTCCTGCGAGCGTAGAATCAAAAAATGAAACGTTTTCTCTACGAACTGAATGAGAGCTGGCGCATCGCCGTGGCACAGATGCGCTCGAACATGACACGTTCCGCCCTGACCGCGCTCGGCGTGATCATCGGAATCATCGCCGTGACTTTGATGGGAACAGCGGTTAACGGCATCTCTATCGGCTTCGACAACAGCATGTCTGTGCTTGGGGACGACGTTCTCTACGTCACGCAATGGCCTTGGAAACAGGTGGATGACTGGTGGAATTATCGCGACCGCAAGAAGATCAAGACCGAGTACGCCGAGACACTGAATCGGATGATTGAACGAACGCCGAATTCAAATCTGGTCGTAGCAGTCCCGACTTCGAGTTTGTTTCGTTCCATCAAATACGGTGGCAACTCCGTGGACAATGTTTTCGTGCTGGGCACGACTTCCGATTTCATTGTCACCTCGACCATCGATTGCAAAGAAGGCCGCTTTTTCAGCGATACCGAATCGCGCGGGGGTGCCAGCGTGGTGGTAATCGGTTATGACGTGGCCGATGCGCTGTTTCCGTCGGAGAACCCGATCGACAAATCAGTCCTGATCAATGGACAACTATTCAAAGTCATAGGGGTGAACTCGCGCCAGGGAACTTTTCTGGGGTTGTTCAGCTGGGACTCGATGGTGGCGTTGCCACTCGGCGCCTTCAATAAATATTTCAGCAGCAAAAGTGAATCGGACGTACGGGTAAAAGTGAAAGACAAACGCAAGCTGGCAGAGGCAAAAGATGAGTTAACAGGACTAATGCGCCGCGTTCGCGGCCTTCAACCCGAAGTAAAAGATGACTTTTCGGTTAACGAACAACAGGCCTTCAAGAGCACACTGGATCCGGTTAAGAACTCGATCGCGGTTGCCGGATTGTTCATCACCGGTCTTTCCCTCTTCGTCGGCGCGATCGGAATCATGAACATCACCTTCGTCAGTGTGAAGGAGCGGACGAAAGAGATTGGCACCCGGAAAGCACTGGGGGCGCGACGACGCACGATCCTTTTGCAGTTCCTGATCGAATCGACCGCGCTCTGTCTCCTCGGCGGATTCATCGGGCTGACGCTGGCATATTTGATGTGTTTCGGGATTGAGAAAGCTTTTCCCTCGTTTCCGATCCATTTCTCTCTCGGCCTGGTTTTTGCCAGCATGACCGTCTCGGTCGCAACCGGGCTGATCTCGGGCTTTGCGCCAGCATGGACGGCCTCGCGTCTCGATCCCGTTGTAGCATTGCGGTATGAATAAGGGAGTGATGGTGAGAGCAGAATTCACTACTCCACAACTCCATTACTCCACTCCCCCACCCTTCTAAGCGGTGTTATTCAGCGAAATTATCAAGATGGCGTTAACCTCGTTAGGGACGAACAAGTTGCGGTCGGCCCTAACGATGATTGGGATCACGATTGGAGTTTTCTCGGTCATCTCGGTCATGACTGCGATTGGGGCGTTACAGAATTCGATCGAGAACGGGATCAGCTTTCTTGGCTCGAATATCTTCCAGTTCGCCAAGTTCCCGGTAAACATCGATGCCGGTGGCGGCGAAGTGAAAAAGAAATATCAAAACCGGAGAAACATCACCTACCAGCAGGCTCAGCATTACGCAAAGCTGATGGATGGGTATGCGCGCGAAATTTGTTTTAAAAGCTTCGGGCGTGATCTCAAGGCTCAGGCGGTCTACAATGGCGTCAAGACCACACCAAGTCTGCAGGTTGTCGGGACCAATCGCGGTTTTCTTGCCGCTAATGCATTCACCCTCGGATATGGACGCAATCTCAACGAGGAGGATGTCGATCTCTCGCGTAGCGTCATCGTGATCGGCAAGGCGATCGAGAAACGATTGTTCCCGCACGAGACGCCGATCGGCAAAGTCATTCGCGTCGCCGGGCATACCTACACCGTCGTCGGAGTGCTGGCCGAGAAGGGCACGGCCTTTGGCCAGAGTCAGGATGATATGTGCATCATGCCGATCACGCGGTTCTTCGAAAATTACGGCGAAGCCAAACGCACCATTAATATCGCGAGCCAATCCTTTTCGACCGACACCTACAACCGGACTTTCGATCGCGCGGTGGGCGCGATGCGGATCGCGCGTGGATTGCGAGCGACCGACCCTAACGATTTCGAGATTTACACCAACGACTCGCTCAAGAGCGCTTTTGTGAATGTTGCCGGCATCGTCAGTATTGGCGCATTCGTGATCAGCTTTATCGCGCTGGTCGCCGCCGGCATTGGCATCATGAACATTATGCTGGTGAGCGTGACCGAGCGGACAAAAGAGATCGGGGTTCGCAAATCAATCGGCGCCCGCAGCCGCGATATTCTCCGCCAATTTCTGGCCGAAGCGGTATTCATTTCCGAGGCGGGCGGGATTCTTGGGATTTTGTTAGGGGTGTTGGGCGGCGATTTGCTTGCCATGTGGCTGAAGGTTGACGTAATTTTCCCCTATGGTTGGGCTGTTGCCGGCCTCATCGTCTGCTCTGCCATCGGGATTGGGTTCGGATTTTACCCGGCATATCGCGCTGCCGCGCTCGATCCCATTGAGGCCTTGCGTTACGAATAACTGAGAGTCCCCCGGCCGGGACCGATCAGACTTTCCAGGCACACAACTTGCGCGCCGTGTGTTAAAATGCGCTCTGTTTTCGCTCTGCCAAGCTCCTGTGCCTTCGTCATCCACCAAGACCGCCAAACGTAACGTTCTTCTCATTGAAGAATACGATGCGCTTTCGATCGCGATCGAATCGGCGATGACGAAATTCGCGCCGCAACACCAGTTTCACGCCGTCCCGTCATTGGCGGAAGCGCGGCGGTTTGCGCTCGAGCACAAACCGGAACTCATCATCCTCGATTTCGATCCGCCGCTTCCAGGCGCAATCGCATTTTTCGGTGAAATGAAGGGCGTCTTGCCGGAAACGCGGGTTCTCACGCTCGTTGCCAGTGCCCCGCCCGATCTCATCGCAGAGCGCGGAGCTAATGGCGCGCTGCAGTTTTTGAAAAAACCATTTGAGCTGGTGGAATTCGGCGCCGCCGTGCAAGCGTTGCTCGGTCCCTGGATGGAAACAGGAACACCGCGCGGCACATTGCGCGATCTCGCGCTTGATGATGTCACTGTTCTCGCGCTCTCCGCTCCCCGGAATATTTTTATTGAAGTTTGGGCGGGTGAAAACCGGACCGGTAAATTGCATCTGCGAAATAACCAGATCATCCACGCCCGCGCCGGAGACACCGATGGCAAACGTGCCATTGCGGAAATGCTGGCCTGGACTGATCCGCGTTTCATCGAGAACATCGACTCGGAGTCAGTGCCACGCACGATTCATGATTCTTGGGCGACGACGTTGATCGAAGCGTTGCGCGAAGCGAAGAAACCCAGGCGCGCACGGCCGGCGCCGGCCGAGCCGCAGCTACCGGCCCAACCTGTGGTTATACCGGCCAGGGTAGGTCCGAAAATTCTGATCATCGATGACACCGAGATGCTGCTGATCTTCGTGGAAGATTCGCTCGCGCTCGCTGATCCAACTCTACAGATGACAACCGCCCTCACCGGCCTAAACGGCGTCAAAGAAGCCGCTCGCATCATTCCCGATCTCGTCCTGGCCGATTACGTCCTTCCCGATATCAAAGGCGACGAAGTTTGTCGGCGCATCGGAAGGAATGAGAGCACGGCGCGTGTGCCGATCATCATGATGTCGGGTCACGTTCACGAAATGGCGGCGGTTGCGGGCAAGCTGCCGAACGTAGTTGCAACCATTGCCAAACCATTTCGGTCGGACGCGCTCGTCGCGCTGGTGCAGGAAACGTTGAAGGAAGGCCCGCTTAAGGAAAAACCGACGTTCCCGAGTGAAAAAGAAATCGCGCGAGCGAAAGGAGCAGACTTTACCATATCCAAAACGCCAATCGTGTCGCAGCCAGAGCAAAAGGCAGCATCGCCGCCGCCAAAGAGCTCGACGTCCCCGCCAATGGAGGGCGGAGTTCCTGTCAGGCCAATGCCACAATTCGAGTCGAAGACTCCTCCGGAAGTACCCAGAGCGGCCTCGGAGGAGCTCGCCCCTCCACAACCACCGGGTGTTCCCTCACGCGTTCCGAACAAAACAGCGCCGCCGGAAAAGCGCGACGGGATCCAGCAGCTCGCACCGAACGAAGTGATGCTCGATCTCCCGCTCGATTTCGTCGCAATGCAGGTCAACTCTGCGTTTCAGATCGGAGCGATTCGGGCGCGTCCAGCCTCGTCAATCGTGGCAGTCGAAATTCCCGCCAACAGCAAAGCAGCGTTACCGTTGCAGACTGGTTTTCAACTTGGGCCCATTGACCTTGATGCTGCAGGAAACATTTCCATTGTCCGATTGATCCCTTCTTCGCAGCCGTTTCGCGTTGCAAAGATGCGTAATGCGTTTGATGTCGGTGGCGTCACAGTTGTTGTGGCAAATGAACTGGAACGACTGCAACTCATGTTGACCGCCGCGAGCATGACCATGCAATTGTTCGCTCCGCTCGAGCTGATCTCGGTTGAGCTCGGTCCAAGTCGGGAAATCACGCAGCTAGTCCTGCGTTGCCGTGGCAAAGCCGTCCGCGTCTCGTTAAATACGCACGCGTCGCCAGTGCAGGCTGGTGCCAGCTTTGAAATTGCACGTGTACAACTCGATCAAACTCGGCGTATCTACGAACTCACACTAACTCCGACCGGAATATAGATTGGAGATTAGGCTTCCCGCCTGACCTGGCCGACAAGCTTCCAGTTTGTCGTCTGCGCAACCAGCATGGCCACGATGCCTATCGTTAACGCAGCGGCGACGCCGAGATTGTCGCTAATCCAGCCCAAGCGCCTTAAA
>QHPN01000092.1 GCA_003219115.1 Verrucomicrobiota bacterium
AGACGGCGCGGACGCAGTGGCGAACGCGCGAAGCCAAAACGCATTTAAGTTCGCCGAGCAATCTGGAGCTTCAATTAATTATGGTGCCGCCGAATCACTGCGCGGCTTCGCTCTCAATGTTCCGTCGGCGCCGGCGGAATCGGATCGTCTGACGCAGTACACGCGGCAATCAAAATTCGTGAACGGCCGCGCGTTTTTCCAAAATGGCAAGCAATGGATTGATGCGAACGCGCAGAATTTGTCGAAGCGGCAACGTGTTCAGTTCAATTCCGAAGCCTACTTCGATCTTCTCAAACAACATCCTGAGGCCGCGCCGTGGATGGCGCTCGGCCAGAACGTCCTGCTCGCCCTCGATGACACCGTTTACGAAATCAGCGAATAGAAAGACCAAGTTCATGAAAACCAAACTCCTCGTTCTGACCTTGCTCGCCGCGGGTATGCAGATGCAGCGCAGTGCGGCGACGGAAAAGGCGGCTGCGCCGAAGCCGCTGGTCCAGATTGCGATCCTGCTCGATACCAGCAACAGCATGGATGGCCTGATCGAACAGGCCAAAGGTCAGCTGTGGAAGATTTGTAACGAATTCATTAAGGCAAAGCAGAAGAGCGTTGCGCCGGAGGTGCAGGTCGCGCTCTATGAATACGGCAAGAGCAGTTTGTCGGGCGAGTCCGGCTGGATTCGGCGGATTCAACCGTTGACCACGGACCTTGATAAAATCTCAGAAGAGCTATTCGCCTTAAAGACGAATGGTGGCGAGGAATTTTGCGGCTGGGTCATCAAGAATGCGGTGAACGAACTGGACTGGAGTCCGCGCTCCGATGTTTACAAGGTTATCTTCATCGCGGGCAATGAGCCGTTCACGCAGGGTCCGGTCAACTACGCCGAGGCGTGCAAGGCTGCGATCAACAAGGGCATCATCGTAAATACGATTCATTGCGGCACCGAGGCCGAAGGAATCAACGGAAAATGGAAAGATGGTGCGACTATTGCCGACGGAAAATATTTCGTCATCGATCATAATCGCGCGGTTGTCAGCATCGAAGCGCCGCAGGATAGGGAGATCGCCCGGCTCGGCGAAGAACTGAACAAGACTTATGTCGCTTATGGTGCCAAGGGAAAGGCGGGTGCTGAGCGCCAGAAAGGCCAGGATGCCAACGTGGCCGCGCTCGCACCCGCTTCCGGCGCTGTGGTGCAACGCGCCATCGCCAAGGCCTCGGCTAATTACCAGAACTCGTCGTGGGACCTGGTCGATGCTGCCAAAGACGAAAAATTCGAAGTCTCCAAACTGAAAAGCGAAGAGCTCCCGGCGGAAATGCAAAAGATGAACGCGGCGGACCGAAAAACGTTCATCGACAAGAAAGCAAAAGAACGCAGTGAAGTGCAGGCGAAAATTCAAAAGCTTACTGCCGGTCGCGACCAGTATGTGGCGCAACGCACGAAGGAAGCAGTGACCATCGGCACTCTGGATACCGCGGTGATCTCGGCCGTGCACGAGCAGGGGGCGAAGCGAAATCTTGTCTTCAAATGAGTCCGAGCCGAACTGGCGATTGCACGCGTGGCGCGTGCGATCTCCGGAAAGAGTTTGTGCTGTGAAAGGAAAAAGCTGTATGAAAATGATTATTACGTTGTTAACGCTGCTGGTAGCGAACAGCGCGGTTCCCGCGAGCGAAGCGCCTAACGAGACAAAGCCGCGAATCGAAGTTTGTTTCGTGCTCGATACTACCGGCTCGATGGGCGGCCTGATCGAGGGCGCGAAACAAAAGATCTGGTCGATCGCAAATGAAATGATCAGTGCGAAACCGGCGCCCGAATTGAAGCTTGGTCTGGTTGGTTATCGCGATCGTGGTGACGAATACGTCGTTAAATCGTTCCAGCTCAGCGACGACATTGATTCGATCTACGCGCATCTGCGCGATTTCAAGGCCGATGGCGGTGGCGACGAACCGGAGAGTGTGAACGAAGCGCTTGCGCAAGCGATTGAGAAGATGCCGTGGAGTCAGGATGGCAAAGTCCTGAAGATTATTTTCCTCGTCGGCGATGCGCCCCCACACATGGATTACGCCGATGGACCAAAATATCCCGAGCTTTGCCGGATTGCGGCGAAGAAGGATTTGATTATCAACACAGTGCAATGCGGAAGCATCGCGGCGACCACTCCGATCTGGAAGGAGATCGCAAAGTCATCGGAGGGCAGTTACGCCGCGATCGCGCAATCTGGCGGTGTGGCTGTGATCGCTACGCCGATGGATGACGAGCTGGCGAAGTTGAACAAGAAGATTGGCGAAACGTTGATCCCCTATGGCGACGCGGATTTGCGGCGCGAAGTAGCTGCGAAACAAGCTTTCGCAGAAAGCGCGCCTGCCAGTGCGGCGGCGGATCGTTTGAGCTACAACGCCAAGACGAAGAAAGGGGTGCAGGGCCGTGGCGAACTACTCGATGCCCTGGCTGGTAATGAGGTGAAACTCGAATCCATCGATAAGAAGGATCTGCCAGCAGAATTCCAGAAGCTAACGAAAGATGAGTTGGAGGCGCGTATCGCCAAAACGCGCGGGGAACGCGATAGTCTGCAACAGGAAGTTCAAGAGCTCGCGAAAAAGCGTGATGCCTATATTCAGGCGGAGAACAAGCGGCTGGCGGAAGCAGGAAAAGGTGACGGGTTCGACAAGAAAGTCGCCGAGACGATTCACCAGCAGGCAGAAAGAAAAGGCATTAGTTACGCACCGTGATGTTCTTTTCCAAGGAGCGGCTGTTTCCAAATTGCCGTTTATTTGGTAAGTCGGCGGCTGGAAGCAGCCACTCATTAAAAGGTCGGCAGTTAGAAACAGCCGCTTGTATCTTTTTCTTCTGTGCTTCTAAATTTATTTGAGCCGCAAATCGCGCAGCGATTTGAGGCCGGGACGGATGGAAGACCGCACAGCCGCTCAAGCCCACAGAAGCTTGAAAGGAGATTGGCTCCTCCGTCCCGTCTCCGGCTTTGTGAAGCCGAACCGTATCTAACGCAACCTAGTGAAAGAAAGCGCGCAATACAAGCACGTCTCCAAAGGCCGGTGTCCTCGAAGCGCAAAAGGCGATGGTGCGGTGCAACCCCCAAGCAAGAAAGGAAAAATCAATCTATGAGAACACTGCGGCAGGAATCTGCGGCATGAATTCCTTCAACCATTTGGCGAATTCATTTTCCGGAAGCACGCGACGCATCACGTCGGCTTCGCCTAACGAGGGTGAAAGGAAATCTTCGCCAGATGGTTCGTAGGCGAGGGGACAGGGGACAGTTTTTGTCGGCGAGAAAGAACTTCTTGGCGGAATCGCTAACGAGTTTCGCGAACTCTTCATTTCCGGCAGTGCGGGCGTAATCCAGCATTAGTCCGAGACCGAACGCCGTCTGATCGTGTTCGCCGATCCGTACCGGGTGAGACAATTTCGGCAGCCACGTCTTTAATCGATTGACCGCTGCTTCTTCGAGAGGCCGCAGATTCGCCGACATTTCGTGTGCTTGCGCATCGTCCCACTCGCGCAGCTCGGCGCAGAGTTGGAGCAACCAGGATAATCCGTAAGGTCTTTCGAAGCTGGCGCGGCCTTGCCCGCGAAGGTAGTTGGCTTCTTCTTTCAGATTTTCAGCGGTCAGGCTTTGCTTTAAGGCATCGCGGGCAGCGGCTGAAAACGGTGCGTTAGGAAACGTGCGAAGCAATCGAACAAGCAGCCAATGCCCATGAACGGACGAATGCCAGTCATAGCAACCACAGAAAGCGGGCGTGAGTTTGCGCGGCGGTGCCACGTCCGCATCGCTGTTCAAGACATGGCTGATCTTGTTTGGGTATTCCTTATGCACGCAAGCGAGCGCGAGTTTGGCAAAGCGCTCTGCGGCTTTTTCATCAAACGCCGGTGTCATCGTGTTTTCGACAGCGAAGCTAATTAGCGGCAACAAAATCAATGCGACGAAGAAAATTCTCATCGCAGGAATGTAATCGGAGCGGGGCTGAGTGGCGATTGCAGGAATCTGGGTAGCGCACGCGTCTCGCGTGTTGGTTTCGGCGTCTCGCCGGAACAAGCTTTCTTGAGAATTCCATTGAAAGAATCGTTTCGAACATGGCAAGAAAAGTCCGCGATCGCGAGACGCGCTCGCCAACACGCGAGACGCGTGCGCTACCCAGAAATTGATGCGCGATTGCTTTGTGCGTCGAAGCAGACAAACTTTCGAGTTTCACAAATTCTACATATGTCTTTCTCAATCCGATCATCATCACT
>QHPN01000012.1 GCA_003219115.1 Verrucomicrobiota bacterium
CCGGGTGCCCGTTCGCGGATGCCAATCCGATACACCATCCATTCCACCATCGAGCCGGCGTCCATCCGTCCCCTTTGGCACCTCAATGCCACAGATCGCCAGAACGGTCGGCGAAATATCGATGTTTCCACTTGGAGCCGAGGTTTCTAAGCCACGGCGAAAATCGGGACCGGCGGCAACCAGGAGGTTGTTCACATCAAAACGGCTCAGCGTCGCATGCGTGCCGTCGCCAGCTTTCCTATTCCAATCGGCGTCGATCATTCCAGCGACACCGAAACGATTCTTCTCCTCCGATCCCCGAAACGACAACACGACATCGGCGTTATTTTGAGAATCAATGTGAACATCGGTGAAGGAAAATGTCCCCTCGAACTTTTCGCGGCTGAAAATCATTCCAGCGAAGTCGCTGTGCTGTAACCAATCGACCAGGCGCCGTGTAACTTTACGATCGTGATCGTGAACGTAGAACAATACGCTCCCGCCATTGCCGGCGACGAGGATGTCGCCGGGGTTTGGTTTCTCCGAAAATTCCTTGGCGGCATGGAAGCCGGCTTTGTTCAGGAGCGCGACGACATCGATGGAGCGGCGGATGGTGGAGAAGCCGTGATCGGAAACGACGAAGATGTCGGTGGAATCACGGACTTTTTTCGTTTCCAGCGCGCTCAACACTGTCGCCAGATCGTCATCGACGGCTTTGATGGCGGCGATCGCTTCGGGCGAGCCGGGCGCAAAGTTGTGCTCGGCAAGATCGGGCTCACTCAGCCAGAGAAGCGAGAAATCGGGCACGGCGTCGCGCCAGAAAAATTCAGTCAAGGCACGAGTCGCGAAATGATTTCGTTCTGCCGACGTCACGCGCGGGTCATCCGGAATCGGTCCGAGCACTTTTATCATTTCCTCACGCGTGGATTGACCAAGCGGTGCGGCAGCGAAAATCGTGAGTGGTTTGCCCCGTATTCTGACGTAGGTCCAGTCGTCGTGACGGTCGAAAAGCATTGCGACCGATTTTGTGCCCACCAACGCAACCTTTTTGCCGGCGGCGCGCAGTAATTCCACGAAAGTCGGAACCGCCAGATATTTCCCGCCGGAAACTTCGTCGCCACGTTTGATGGAATCGGGATCGCCCATGTCGATAGGCTGTCGCGGATTGATCGCGGGGCGAAATTCAAGATTGGCCGCGAGGCCGTTACGATTCGGATAGCAACCAGTGGCGAGCGCGGCGCCGTTCACATCGGTGGCGGTGGGATAAACGGAGTGGTGATTGCGAAAACGGACGCCGTCGTGCGCGAGTTTGTCGAGAGTGGGCGTGTATTTTTCGGTGACGAAATCCGGACGCATGCCGTCCCAGGCAACGAGGACGACGTGACGTGAAGATGCGGCCGATACCGCCGCCACCACACCGAGAGTCGCAATTGCAAGGAGAAGGAATTTCGGAAATCGGGTTCTCAATCGAGCGAGTTTCGATTGAAGAAGGCAGGTTGTCACCCCAGCCAAGCTGTCATCCCGAGCGAATGCGAGGGACCTCTCATTTGCTGATTACTCACACAAGCTTGAAAAATTTTGACCAGCTGCGGGGTCCCTCGGTCCGAGCCGGACTGGCGTTTTCTACGCGGCTCGGGATGACAGAATGTTAGCTTCACGTTTGGCACTACGTAGACATTGTCGCTTGCCAGCGCTAGGCGGGCCGCTAAAAATCGTGTTGTGGCCCGCCACGTTCAATCCCACAACGGCAAAGTGTCGCGCGAGATCGAACGGAAATTCTTGGTGAAACGATTGCCACCAAATCTGCGGCATTTTCACAGTCGCACGATCGAGCAGGGTTATCTCGCGGCGAAAAGCGATGGCACCCAGATTCGTTTGCGCAAATCGGGCCGGCATCATTCGCTGACGATCAAACGAGGCCGCGGCATATCGCGACAGGAAATCGAAATCGATCTCACGCGCGATCAGTTCGAGGAGCTGTGGCCGGCAACAGCGGGCTGTCGTTTAACCAAAACGCGCTACGACGTTCCATTTGGCAAACATACGGTTGAGATCGATGTTTATCGTGGCCGCAACGAAGGGCTGGTCGTGGCGGAAGTGGAGTTCGGGGACGAGCGCGAATGCCAGCGTTTTCAGCCACCGGACTGGTTTGGGGTCGAGGTGAGCGGAAAATCGCGCTATAGCAACGTGCGGCTGGCGCGGGAGTGAGGCGATGAGTTATCAATTGCGACGTAATCAAACGTTGGGTGCGAACCTGCGGCGGATTTGCCGGAAACAGGTCGAGGGCGGGCTGGAAATTGTGCGCGGCGAGAGGGAATCGAACGACACGCCCGTGCACCAGACGCGGAAACATTTGAAAAAGGCGCGGGCAGCGTTGCAAATGGTGGCGGATGAAATCGGGCGGCCACGATTCAAGAAGCAGGATCATTGTTTCCGTGACGTCGCCAAGTTGATTTCCGATGTGCGGGATGCGGAAGTGCGGCTGCAAACGGTGCGGCAATTGCAGGAGATCACGCGTCGCACTTCCCAGCAGACGTTTCGCAAGACCGAAGAGCTGCTTTTGGCCGAATTAGAACATTTCATGGCCGCGTTCGCTGGCTGGCAAAAGCAGGCGGCGCCGCAACTGGAGAAATTACGGGGGGAAATCGACACCTGGCCAATCGAAGACCTCGACTGCAAAATGATTCGCCGGTCTGTCCAACGCGGATATAAGGCAGCGCGCGATGCGCTCGACTGCGCGAAAACGAAACCGACCCCGGAAAATTTTCATGAATTTCGGACTAAAGCGAAGCGGCTCCTCTATCAGCTGCGCATTTTGCGGGCGATCAATCCGCTCGTGATTCGCGCACTGATCGATGATCTTGATTCTGTGAGCGAGGTCTTCGGCCGCTCGCACGACCTCTATTTTCTAGGTGAACGATTGCGCCGGGACGATGGGCAAACGTCCGGGCAGGAAACGGGTGAACTGGTGGCGGTAATTGAGACAAGCGAAGTGGACTTACAGGACCGCGGAGTCGATCTGGCCGAACGCTTTTTTGAAGAACGACCGCGCGCATTCGGACATCGCCTTGCCACGTGGCTACAACAATGGCTCAGAGGCGAAGCGCCGACGGTAGCCGATGCGCTGGTCTGCCATGATGCCAGCGTGTTGAAGTAGCCCGGCGATTTTCTGGATCTGGAGGGACACGCGCGGTCGTGTCCTAATACTTAAGTGCCGATAGCGCAGATCTTTGGCGGCCGAATGCGCTGGGTCGATTGCAACCGAGGCTTAACGGGGAGTGTTGAATACCTGATGCGTCATCCCGAACCGAGCAGACGGAGAGGGATCTCACCAAAGGTGCTGAATTTCTCGATCTAGTTTGGTCCCAAAATCTCCATTGGTGAGATCCTTCGCTTGCGCTCGGGATGACAGAACGTCGGCGACAGTCGTCGCTGTCAGCAAAATCTTTCGCACAGCTCGGACTCTAGTAGCGGTAATGCTCGGACTTGTAGGGGCCGTCGACCGGAACGCCGAGATAGTCAGCCTGTGTTTGGCTTAATCTCGTTAGCTTGACGCCGATTTTCTCGAGATGGAGTCGAGCTACTTCTTCGTCGAGTTTCTTACTTAAAACATAGACGCCGACTTTGTAGGTATCGCGATTCCTCCAAAGATCGAGTTGGGCCAGGACCTGATTGGAAAATGAGTTCGACATAACGAAGCTCGGGTGACCTGTGGCGCAGCCGAGGTTCACCAGACGACCTTCAGCTAAGAGGAAAATCTCGTGGCCATCGGGGAAAGTATATTTATCCACCTGCGGCTTGATGTTGGTGCGGTTGACGCCCTTGGCAGAGTTCAGCGCGTCGACCTGAACTTCATTATCAAAGTGGCCAATATTCGCGACAATAGCCTGGTCCTTCATCCGCTCAATGTGTTCGAGCTTGATGACATCGACATTGCCGGTGGCGGCGATGTAGATGTCGCCGCGACCGAGCGTCTCTTCGATCGTCGTTACTTCATAACCTTCCATCGCCGCTTGTAGCGCATTGATCGGATCGATCTCGGCAATGATGACGCGCGCGCCCTGACCACGCAGCGATTGCGCGCAACCTTTGCCGACATCGCCGTAGCCACAAACGACCGCGATCTTGCCCGCGATCATGACATCGAGCGCGCGGTTTAATCCGTCGACGAGCGAATGCCGGCACCCGTAAAGATTATCGAACTTCGATTTGGTGACCGAATCGTTGACGTTGATTGCAGCGACGAGGAGCCGGTTTTCCTGATGCATCTTATATAGGCGATGGACGCCGGTAGTTGTTTCCTCGGAAACGCCGCGCCACTCCTTAACCATCTCGTGCCAGCGAAACGGATTTTCGCGCTGGACCTCGAGCAATAAATCTTTGATGACCTGCTCTTCCTTGTTGGCCGATTTGGTTTTCGCCCAATCACTGCCTTCTTCGAGTTCATAGCCCTTGTGAATAAGAAGGGTGGCGTCGCCACCGTCGTCGACCACCAGCTGCGGGCCTTTGCCGTCCGGATGAGAGAGCGCGCGGTAGGTACACCACCAATACTCTTGCAGTGATTCGCCTTTCCACGCGAAAACCGAGACGCCGGACTTTGCTATCGCAGCGGCGGCATGATCCTGGGTCGAGAAGATATTGCACGACGCCCAGCGCACGCTCGCGCCCAGATCGCCGAGCGTTTCGATCAGGACGGCGGTTTGCACGGTCATGTGCAACGATCCGGTGATGCGAACGCCGGCGAGCGGTTTGCTCGCCGCGTATTTTGCGCGGATCGCCATCAATCCGGGCATTTCCTTTTCCGCGATCGAGATTTCTTTTCGCCCGAAGTCAGCCAGACTGATGTCTGCGACTTTGTAATCGTCTTTTGTTTCCGTTTGTGTCGTGATTGTGCTCATAAGACTATTTCTTCGAGGTTATCCGCAGATTTCGCAGATTTACGCAGATTCTGAGCGGTACTTAAGATCAGCCGCTTGAACTGAAGACTTGGGGCGCCAAAATTGAGCAGCAAACCGCGTTGCAGGCGTGTGGCCTTTAATTCGTTGATTAACTGCGCATCATCCACTCGGGTAAGCTCCGCGATCGCTTTCGTCTCGATCAGAAAATCTTCAAAGCAGATGAAATCGGCTCGATAGCCGCACGTCAGCAGCTTGCCTTTATAGCGAACCGGCAGCGCCACTTCGGCCCGGAAAGGTATTTGTCGATCTTGGAATTCCAGGACGAGCGCACATTGGTACACTGCTTTGAGGAATCCGAATCCGAGTTCTCGATGAACTTCCATCGCCGCACCAATGATCGCGTGACTCTGAGGATCCCTGTCCATCTTTAATCTGTGTAAATCTGCGAAATCTGCGGACTACTTAACCGCAGCTTTCAACGCTTCGGCCTTGTCGGTTCTTTCCCACGTAATGGCATCGAGATCATCGACGCGGCCGAAGTGTCCGTAGTTGGTGGTCTTGCGATAAATCGGGCGCAGCAGGTTAAGCTGCTTGATGATCTCGGCCGGTTTAAAATTGAAGACTTTGCAGACCGCGCGCTCCAGCTTCTCATCATCTACTTTGCCGGTGCAAAAGGTATCGACGCTGACGCTAACGGGTTCTGGATGACCAATGGCATAGGCAAACTGGACTTCGCAGCGGTCGGCCAATCCTGAGGCGACAACATTTTTCGCGACCCAGCGTCCCATATAAGCCGCGCTGCGATCGACCTTGCTCGGGTCCTTGCCTGAAAATGCGCCCCCACCGTGGCGTCCCATCCCACCGTAGCTATCGACGATGATCTTACGTCCCGTAATCCCGGCATCGCCTTCCGGCCCGCCCACGACGAATCGTCCGGTCGGATTAATCAAGTAAGTCGTTTTTTCATCAAGCCACTTCGCCGGCATCACTTTTTTAATCAGCAGCTCGATCAGCGTTTCGCGAATCTCTTTTTGCTTAACGTCGGCGGCGTGCTGGGTGGAAACGACAATGGCCGACGCGCGCACCGGTTTGTAACCATGATATTCAATTGAAACCTGCGTCTTGGCATCAGGCCGGAGCCACGGAATCACATTCTCCTTTCGCAAGCGTGTCAGCTCGCGTCCGAGTTTGTGGGCAAATGAAATCGGCGCCGGCATCAGCTCCGGCGTTTCGTTGCAGGCAAATCCGAACATCAAACCCTGATCGCCCGCGCCTTGTTCGGCCGTGCCTTTACCTTCGGCCCCGGCCTGGTCGACGCCCTGCTTGATGTCGCGCGATTGCTCGGTCATCTCGCAAATGACGCGGCAGGTATCGGCCTGGAAAATGCAATCGCGATTGACGTAACCAATGCTGCGCACGGCTTCACGCACCTGTTCGGCAAAATCGAAGCGGGCGTTGCTGGTGATCTCGCCGGCCAGCACTACCAAATTCCCCTTGGCCAGGCTCTCGCAGGCGACACGACTGAGCGGATCCTGGGCGAGGCAGGCATCGAGAATGTAATCGCTGATGGTATCGCAGACTTTATCGGGGTGACCTTCAGTGACGGATTCGGAGGAAAAGATGTACCGACGCATGGTATGAACCTGGTTCGTTAAAAGAGTTAAAACGCTACAACGTTAAATTGGTCCGCCGTTGGAACGACTTAACGTTTCAACGGTCTTACTGTCATCAAAGACATATTGACCAATCATGATATGTAGATATATCGTTCCTTTTTGTAATGGCGTCAACGATTAATTTCCTCCGTCTGATTGCCGATCCGACGCGGCTGCGCCTGCTCCTGCTTCTCGAGCAGGAAGAGCTTTCCGTGGCCGAACTTCAGGAGATTCTCGGAATGGGGCAGTCGCGTATTTCCAGCCATCTCGCCCAGCTGAAACGGGCCGGGGCGGTGGTCGATCGGCGCGCGGGCAAGAAAGTGTATTACGGTTTGCAAAATCCTTCCCGGAACGGAGCGCGCGCCCGGGTGCAGGAGCTGGTTCAAACCGTGGCCCATGAGATCCCGGAAACAGCGCGCGACCGCACCGCCCTCAAGCTCGTGCTGCGCAAGCGGCAGGATAAAGCGCGTGCATATTTCGGCGAGTTGGCCGGGAAATTTGGCCGCAGTTATATGCCATGCCGATCCTGGGAAGAGCTGGCACACGTTCTGATCACGTTGTTACCGCCGCTGACCGTCGCCGATTTAGGCGCGGGCGAAGGGACGCTGGCGCAGTTGCTGGCCAAAAACGCACGCAATGTGATTGCGGTCGATAATTCGCCGAAAATGGTCGAGTTCGCGTCAGAGCTAGCGAAGAAGCACGGCTTTCGAAATATCGAATATCGGCTTGGTGACATGCAGGAGCCACCGATTGCAAACAACAGCGTCGATCTCGCAATCTTCAGCCAGGCGTTGCATCACGCGCCGAAGCCGGAACGCGCGATCAAGAGCGCCCACTCCATTTTGCGAAAGAACGGGCGCATCGTGATTCTGGATTTGTTGAGCCATTCCTTTGAGCGAGCGCGGGAATTGTACGCTGATCACTGGCTCGGGTTCAGCGAAGTACAATTGCACCAGTTTTTGGAGAATGCGGGGTTTAAGAACATTGATGTGCGCGTGGTTTCCCGCGAAAAGCAGAGTCCGCATTTTCAGACGGTGTTTGCTACTGGGACGAAGTGAATCTCCCCGGGGCCATGCGTTTGCTGCGGAACAGCGGATTACAAACCCGCTGGGCGCACAGGCAAATGCCTGTGCTACGAAAAATTCATCTTCGGTTTTTCGCGGGTCGAGTGTTTAACTCGGCATCATGAAAAGAATCACTGTAATGCAGCCGCAGTCAGCGACCGCGGCTACAATCCTGGTTTTGATCGCTCTTCCGTCTTTGCTTTTCGCCAGCCAACCCGCGCTCACGATCTATAATCAAAATTTCGCGGTCGTGCGCGACACGGTCCCAATCGACCTGAAACAAGGTGTGAACAATGTGCGTTTCACCGAGACGACGGCGCACCTCGAGCCCGCTTCGGTGATTTTGCGCGATCCGAGCGGCAAAACGAATCTGCAAATTCTCGAGCAGAATTATCGGAACGATCCGGTGTCGCAGGAGCTGTTGCTCTCGCTTTCAGAAGGCAAGACGATCGATTTTCTGGTCGTCGAACCGACCAAGCCGAACACGACTGTGCAGGGAAAAGTTGTGCGCAGCGGCTATGTGCGGCACAGCCAGGAAGCGATGCAGCGTTACGGTCAAAGCTATGCCATGGCGCAATCGGCGATGGGGTATCAAAGCGGCGGGATGTCGCAACCGATCATCGAGGTGGATGGAAAACTGCGGTTCGCGCTTCCGGGTCAGCCGCTTTTTCCGCCGCTCAGCGACGACAACATTCTAAAACCGACGATTGAATGGCAGTTGCAGGCCGATAAGGCGGGTAAGCTCGACGCCGAGCTTGCTTATGTCACCGGCGGAATGAGCTGGGAAGCCAATTACAACATCGTCGCGCCGGAGAAGAGCGATCTACTCGATTTCGTCGGCTGGGTGACAATGGACAACCAGAGCGGCAAGACTTTTGAAAATGCAAAAATCAAATTGATGGCGGGAGATATCAGTAAAATTCAGCAAGCCGAAGGATTCGATTTGGCCAGAAACGAAAGGATGGCGGTTTCAGGCGCGATGGTGGCGCCTCCCGTAAGCGAAAAAGCGTTCGAAGATTATCATCTCTACACTTTGGCCCGGCCGGCGACGCTCCGCGATCGCGAGACGAAACAGGTCGAATTCATTCGCGCCAGCGGAGTAAAATCGGATCGCATTTATGTTTACGACGGATTGAAGATCGATTGGAACCAGTGGGGCGGTTATCGCATGGAAAATATCCGCAACAATCAGGACCTCGGCACGGAAATGGACACGAAGGTCGCGGTCATGCGTGAGTTCAAGAATTCGGAAGCGAATCATCTCGGCATGCCGTTACCGAAAGGGCGGGTCCGTTTTTACAAGCAGGATGACGACAAGCAGCTCGAATTCACCGGGGAAAATCTAATTGATCACACGCCGCGCGATGAAACGCTGCGCGTGTTCACCGGCAACGCTTTTGATCTCGTGGGCGAACGTCGCCGGACCAACGTGAAAGTGGATTCGTCCAATCACTGGCTGGACGAGAGTTTTGAAATCAAGCTGCGCAACCACAAGAAGGAGCCGGTGGAAATTCGCGTGGTCGAGCATTTGTTTCGCTGGACCAACTGGGAAATCACGGAGAAATCGGACCCTTTCACAAAAACGAACGCGCAGACGATGGAGTTTCGCATTCCGGTGAAAGCGGACGAAGAAAAGACCATTCACTACACGGTGCATTACTCGTGGTGAACGGAGGGACGAGCTTCCGCTCGTCCTGGACGCGGTCCGAGCCGGACCGGCGTTAAAGCGCGTCCCTCCGCTTTCCCTTCGTGTCCGTTCGCGTATTCCGTGGGTTTGACCTTCTCGCGGTCAGCGCCGAAATCGTTTAGCTTCAACAAGTCGCGAGCATAGTTGTCTATCGGTGAGGAGGAGACGACTAGCCACGGTATTGACCATGTTTTTATGAGCAGCTTTTTCGGGGAGGTGAAGCGGCGAAAAGTTTATCGCGTTGCGGTTACCTACATCATTGTTGCTGGCGGCATCATCCAGCTCGCTTCAGCGGCTTTTCCAGCATGGGAATTGCCAAACTGGGCCTTGCGGTTGGTCATCGTGTTGTTGCTGATCGGTTTTCCGATCTCCCTGATTCTGGCCTGGGCGTTTGATGTCACTCCCCAAGGCATAAAAACGACGCCGGCGCCCGCCGTGCCGGGCGGGTATCGTCCTCGCAATGTCATTATGCTCGTCGCTACCGGGGTGATCATTTCCGCTGCCGCCGGTTTTTTTCTCCTGCCCCGTGCGGTCGCACGTAAGATCGACAAATCAATTGCAGTGCTGCCGTTCGAAAATTTGAGTGACGATAAAGAAAACGCGTATTTCGCGGACGGCATCCAGGACGACGTGCTCACGAACTTGTCAAAGATTGGTGATCTGAAGGTGATCTCACGCACGTCGGTGATGCAGTATCGCGGTAAGACGACGAACGTTCGCGAGATTGGCAAGGCTCTTGGCGTTTCAAATATTCTCGAGGGCAGCGTCCGGCGCTCCGGCAATAAGGTGCGGGTCAACGTGCAATTGATCGATGCCGGCAGTGACGAGCACATTTGGGCGAGCGATTACGACCGCGATGTGACCGACGTGTTTGCCATCCAAACCGATCTTGCTCAAAAGATTAGCGACGCACTTCAGACCAAACTTTCATCCGCAGAAAAATCCCGAATCGAACGCAAGCCGACGGAAAACGGAGAGGCCTATCTTGCTTTTGTCCAGGCGCACAATCTTCAGAACGGGGTGGAGGAATTTGAGAAGCTCAAACAAAGCGAGCAGCTTTACACGCGGGCCATCGAGCTCGATCCGATGTTCGCGCTCGCCATTGCGCGCTACTCGGAGTTGGAAAGCTGGATCGTCCATATTTTTGAAAGCACCGCCGAACGCCGCGAAAAAGCGCGGACGCTCGCACAGCGGGCGCTGCAATTGCAACCCGATCTGCCGGAGGCGCGCCTGGCGATGGGATTTTCCCTTTATTACGGCGACAATGACTTCGAGGGGGCGCTAAAAGAATTCGAAACCGCACAGCGCGGTCTACCCAACGAGGCCGAAGTTTATCTCGCCCTCGGCGCGATCCAACGTCGCCTGGGAAAATGGCAGGAATCGACGGGCAATCTCGAGAAAGCGGCCAGCCTCAATCCCAAGGACGGTTGGGTATTTCAGAACCTGGCGCTGAACTACCAGATGCAACGCGATTTCGATGCTGCCAACAAAACGCTCGATCGCGGGCTGAAGGTGAACCCGGAACGCCTGGGACTTTGGGAAACCAAGTCCAAATTGGCTTTCGCCGAAAAAGGCGATCTGAGCGTTTCGGAGCAAGCGTTTCAAGCGGTCAAATCGATCCCAATGAATAATGACGCCAAACTTCGCATCGCCGGCGCACGCACCGAGGTGTTCATTTTAGAACGGAAATACGAGGAAGGATTGCGCGAGGCAGAGGGCGTGTCGGATGATCTTCTGGGGTCAATTCCGGCAGCCTTATGCAACAAATATTACGCAATCGGGTTTGCACGGAAAGCGCTTCATGACGAAGCCAGCGCGCGGACTGCGTTCCTCAAAGCAAAAGATCTTCTCGAAGCACAGTTGAAAGAGAGCCCGGATTCGCCGGACCTGCGCATTCAGCTCGCGAAAATCCTGGCTTATCTCGGCGAAAAAGATGCCGCGCTCGCTGAAGCACAGCGGGCCGCTGAATTGCTTCCCGAAAGCAAGGACGCATTTGGCGGGCCTGAGATCACAGCGGGCGTGGCCGAAGTTTACTGCATTGCCGGCGAAACCAGCCCGGCAATCGAGCTGTTGGATGGTCTATTGAGCCGGCCGAGCAATGTGACCGTGCCCATTCTTAAACTCAGCCCGGTTTGGGACCCGCTCCGAAACGATCCGAGGTTCCAGGCGTTACTTGAGAAAAACGGCGCCAAGACTTAGCGACCGTTTGCGCCGATTCGCTCGCAAGGCTTGCAGGGCGGCTGTGTCAGCCGCCGATTCGAGGAATGGCGCTTCACTGAAACGCCCGACAATTCGCGACAAGACCTTTCGCGGCCAGATACGGACAGGCGCGCTCGTTTTCGCATGGTTCATCCTGCCCCCGATCGCTACCGCGAACTGGCAGGTGGTGTCGACTAAGCGGGAACCTTCTACGGTAGCGGGCGTTGAGCATCGGCATGTCGTCGTGCAAAATTCCGCTGAGAGCGCGACGATTGATGTCGCACTCATTTCTATTAAGTCTGCGGTTCTGCATCTGATCGATAATCCCAGCGGATCCGAAAATCTCGCGGACGTAATGGGGCGCGAGAATTTCATCGCCGGGGTAAACGGCGGATATTTCGACACCCAGTTCAGACCGCTCGGTTTGAGAGTGATGGATGGCACAAGACGTTCGCCGCTCATTCGCGCGCGTTTGCTCACCGGTGTGCTCTGTGCCTCTTCCGGTGGGATTGAAATCATCCGGCTCAGCGAATTTTCGCAAAAGAAAAAATGCGATGCCGCAATCGAGTGCGGACCGTTTCTAATCGACGGTGGAATGCCGGTGCGCGGGCTTGATCAATCGCGCCGCGCCCGCAGGACTTTTGTTGCGGTCACACGAACCGGCAATGCGACAATCGGAGTTTCGAGCGACCTTTCGCTAGCGGAATTGGCCGGCGCTCTCGCTGCGCTTCCCGATTCCAAGATCTGGCGGGCGCTTAATCTCGACGGAGGATCATCCACTGCCTTCTGGTTTCGACGAAAGGACGGCAATGCGACTTCGATCCCGGAAGAAAAGAGTGTGCGCGATTTTGTCGGCATCGGGAAACGGGTGTCCACAGATAGGTAGAGGCGGTTCACCCGAACCGCCCGCGGGCGATTGAGGTCAATCGCCCCTACCTGTAGCGTCGCGCAATGAGAACATTTGGTGGCTTCAAATCAGGCAACAGATTTTTCTACGGTGAGGTGATCGGCGACGAGGTCCATGTCCTCAGAAATCCCTTCTGGCTCGGAATCGAGCCCAGCGGCGAAAACCTTAGCCGGCACGGTCTTGAAATTGGCATTCCAGTCGCGCCCTCGAAATTAATCGCCGTCGGGCTCAACTACGCAGACCACATCGCGGAAATGAAGCGGACGCCGCTCGGGACGCCGTTGATTTGGTTAAAGGCTCCGACCTCTCTGCTCGCGCACGAAAGAGAGATCGAGATCGCGTTCCCCGAACATCAGACCGATTTCGAAGTCGAGCTTGCCATCATCATCGGCGCGCCCGCGAAAAATGTGAGAGTTGATTCCGCGCGCGATTTCATTTTCGGTTACACCATCGGCGAAGACATCAGCGATCGCGATTTGCAGAAATCGGAAAAGCAATTTGGTCGTTGCAAATCGTTCGACACTTACACACCGATCGGACCATTTGTTTATTCTGATGTTGATATCAGCGATCTTGAAATCGCGCTCCGGCAAAACGGCGAAGTGAAGCAGAGCGCGCGCACCAGCCAGATGATTTATTCCCCGGCTGAGATCGTCTCGTTTGCCAGCCAAAATTTAACGTTGCTGCCTGGCGATATTATTCTAACCGGGACGCCATCGGGAGTCGGTCCGATCCGTAGCGGGGACGAATTGGAGGCACGGATTGACGACTGGCCGCCGCTGCGGAATCGGGTGCGCAATGCGACCCAATAAGCGGAAAAATATTAGTTGCAAAAAAAAGAATGCGCGCTTGCGCTACATCCTGCGGGACTAGATAATTCGATAGTAATTTTGCGTCCCAACGACTTATGAAAAGTTTTGCTGGACTCCTGGCGATTCCGTTTGGGATAAATAGGACCCTTTATTTTGAGGCCGGTTCCAATCCACTAAACTTATGAAAACAATCCTGACTGTTACTGTCGTCGCCGCTATCGCTGCTATCACGTTTCATGCGGCTGCTCAAAATCCGCCACCACCACCGCCGCCGCCGACCGTGGGAACAACACCGGCACAGCCCGTCGTTCCGCCGCCACCCGGCGTGGCGACATCACCGGGGGTTCCCGGTGCAGTAACGTCACCTGGCGTACCCGGTGCGGTCACTTCGCCCGCTTCCCCGGGCGTCATGCCGTCACCTGCTGTCGGTGCTCCAGGCATGTCTCCAGGCGTTCCAGGCGCACCCGGCGCAATGCCAAGCCCGGTTGTCTCGGCGACCTTGAGTGGGGCTTCACCATCGCCTTCGGCGGCGGCGGCCCCTGCGCCAGTCAAAGCAGGCTGGACAAATTTCCTCATCGATAACTTCCGCAAGGGCGGCCCGATCATGTGGCCGATCCTGATTGTATCGGTTATTGGTGTCGCCGTCGTGCTCGAGCGCGTTTTCTGGTGGGGGGGCCGCTGGATGCGCCGCGACCCGAAGCGGATCGAGAAAGTTTTCACCGCCATCGAGACCGGGGACGTGACGGAGGCCTCCCGCTTGTCGCGCGGCTCGCGTGACCCGGTATTGCGAATGATGTGGAATGGATTGAATCACCAGCATGCCTCGCTGCAGGGCGCGTTGCAGGTTGCTGCCGGTATCGAGATCAAGCGCGCCGGACGGTTCCTTGTGGTCATGGACACCTTGGTCACGCTGGCGCCCCTCCTCGGTCTATTGGGCACAATCACCGGTTTGATTCGATCATTCAGCTTCCTCGGCAACGAAGAACTCGCCGTGCAAGCCGTCACTGGCGGTATCGCCGAGGCCCTCATCGCCACCGCGTGCGGTCTCGGCATCGCCATCTTCGCGCTGATTCCGTTTAACTTTTTCACTTCCCGCGTGTCTAACTTAGAGTTCGAATTACAGACGGCTGCAACCAACCTCGAAGTGATGCTCGAAGCCCAAAGCAAGGCCAGCGCAGGCGTGGCGATCGGGGCGGAAACCCCATCCTCAGCCACACGGTCTTCAATCTAGGAATTTCCCATGCGCGTCAGCTCACCGATCCCGCACAAAAAAGCGCGCATCGAGATCATTCCTTTGATCGACATCATGTTCTTTCTCCTCGCCAGCTTCATGATGGTGAGTTTGAGCCAGGTGCACATGAAGGGGATTAAAGTGAACCTGCCCACCGGCGCCTCGGGTGAGACGCAATCCAAACGCGATTACATCAGTGTCTCAGTGGATTCCGGAGGCAATCCTTACTTCGACAAGAAACCGGTCACGTACGACGAGCTGACTGCGATATTGGCAAGAACGCACTCGGAGAACCCGGATGCGAAAGTATTCCTGCGCGGGGACCGCGACACCGTGCACGGCAATGTCATCCGCGTGCTCGATATTCTGCGGTCCGTCGGTTTCTATAAGATTGCGTTTGAAATTAAAAGCCAGGCTGCGGTCGGGGTGCCGGGCGGTAGTACTGGCCCTTAATTATCATGGCTGGCCCACTCTTATTTAAGCCGGCTCCGAAATGGCAGGTTCTTTCCGCTTTTGGCGGCGCCCTTCTTGTCCACGGCATCGCCGTGGCGCTGGCCTTCCATAAAGAACCGCCACCGATCGATACGTCTGACATTCCGACGGCAACGATCGAGGCGACACTGGATCAACCCCCGGCGGAAGAGCCGACTCCTCCACCGGAAGATATTCCGATTCCTGAAGTACCGCCGCCGCCGGAGATCCAACCGGAATTCCACGAAGAACAAACACCGCCGCCGGAAAAGAAAACTCAGCAAAAAGCTCAGCCGATTAAAGCTCCGCAAGTAGCCGGGCCACCCAAGCCGCCTGGGATGATGACGGCGTCGCAGGCGAAGGCAGTGGCGATCAGCGCACCTCGCCCAGACTATCCTTACGAAGCGCGCAGCCGACACATCACCGGCAGTGGTGTGTGCGTGGTTTCGGTCGATACGGGGAGTGGAAGTGTCACGGACGCCACCATGGCCCAAAGTATCGGCAATCCTGTTCTGGATAACTCCGCCGTCAGCGCATTCAGGCGCTGGCGATTTAAACCTGGCACGGTTTCAAAAGTTCGAATCCCGATCACCTTCACCATGACGGGCGCCTCTTATTAGCTAATCAAATCATGCACGTCACGTCACCGATTCCAAAAAAGCGGGCCCGGATCGAGATCATCCCGCTCATCGACATCATGTTCTTTCTCCTTGCGAGTTTCATGATGGTGAGCCTGAGCCAGACCCATATGAAAGGGATCAAGGTGAACCTGCCCTCACAGGGCGCGCCACCGACTACGGTGACTAAGGATTATGTCGGGATCCGAGTCTCGCCCGGGAACGCCATCTTTTTCGATGGCCAATACGTCCAGGACGATCAGGTTTTGCCGCGGCTTTATCAGCTGCATGCCGCCAATCCGAACATTAAGGTCTCAATCAGCGCCGAAATGATGTCTGTCCATGGGGATGTAATCTCCCTATTGGACAAGGTGCGCCTTGCTGGCATCCAGAAGGTCGGTTACCAAATCCGAGCTGCGCCCCCGACAAATCGTTAGACACGCTGCGTAGTAGCATCGGCATCTTGCCGATGTGTCCTGATCGTGCTGTAGCCCCGTTTCGCTGTGGGAAACGCGCCCGCCTCGCCCAGCGAGGCGGCTATAGAGACACAAAGCAGCGTTTTTCTCGTAAGATTTCTGGCGGTCGCGTGTTTGATCTCACAAGGAAATGTGATGACAAACCAAACCCTGATTTACCATCGGCCTTCGAAATGGCCGATTGCCACCGCGCTTGGCGCCGCAGTGTTAATTCACCTTTCGGCAGTAGCAATCGCGTTTCACCGGGAGCCAGCGATGACAGAACCGATGGCATCAGACTCAACAATCTTCCCGATCGAGCAAGGCATCGGTAATCCGATTTTGGATAATTCCACCCTTTCCGCCTTCCGCCGCTGGCGTTTCAGACCGGGTTCACCACCTCGAGTTCGGATCCCGACTACGTTTCTCCTGACCGGGGCGCATTATTAAAATGCTGCACCAGTGAGGCGGCTGCTTTGGCGCGATGGCTGATCTTGTTTTTCGTTTCCGACGTTAACTCGGCGAATGTTTCGCAAAACCCGTTGGGCACGAAAATCGGATCGTAACCAAAGCCGTTTTCGCCACGTGGAGACTTCGTAATCGTCCCAGTTACTTCGCCGGCCACGGTTGTTAACAGCTCGCCGTTTTTGGCCAGGGCGATAACACAGTAGAACCGCGCAGATCGATCTCGCGTGTCCTGTAATTCTTGCAAAAGTTTTTCGACATTGCGACTATCATTCGCGTTTTCTCCAGCGTAACGCGCCGAAAAAATCCCCGGTGCGCCGCCGAACGCCTCCACTTCGAGCCCGGAATCGTCCGCAACTACAATTTCGTTCAGAAAAATCTTCGATATCGTGACCGCTTTTAGCGCCGCGTTTTCTGCAAAGGTAGAGCCTGATTCGACGATCGCAGGGACGTCGGATTTCGACGTCAGATCCCGCACGGTAAAATTTCGACCGAGCAATTGCGCAAATTCCCGGGTCTTATGCCGATTGCGTGTAGCGAGAAGCAACTGGATCATCTTTGACAGGATCTTGATGGACCAGGTGTCGGTCGGAGCCGAAATTAATCCTGAAAATCCTGTTAATTCTGTCTAGTTATTCTGGATGAGCGAGCGCCGCAAACCCTACCCGTTCGACCGGTTTGAATCCAAATGGCAACGCCTTTGGGATGAGCGGCAGCTTTTTCACGTACCGAACCCTGGCGCGGCGGGCTTCGATCCGACAAAGCCAAAATTTTACATCCTCGACATGTTTCCGTATCCGAGCGGCGCGGGTCTTCACGTAGGACATCCCGAAGGCTACACCGCCACCGACATCATCGCGCGCTACAAACGGATGCGCGGTTTTAACGTGCTTCATCCCATGGGTTGGGACGCTTTCGGTTTGCCAGCGGAACAGTACGCGATCAAGACCGGCCAACATCCGGCGATCACGACGCGCGAGAACGTAGCTAAATTCAAATCACAACTGAAACGGATCGGCTTTTCCTACGACTGGCAGCGGGAATTGAACACGACCGACCCGCGTTATTACAAATGGACGCAATGGATTTTCCTCCAGATTTACAATTCCTGGTTCAATCCGGAGACGAACAAAGCTGAACCGGTCTCAACTTATCGCGGAAAAGATCCGGACAGTGTGCGGCTCGCATACGTTGCCGATGTTCCTGTCAATTGGTGTCCCGAGCTGGGTACGGTCTTGGCCAATGAAGAAGTCATCGACGGCAAGAGCGAGATTGGCGGTTTCCCGGTGGTGCGCCGGCCGATGCGGCAATGGATGCTGCGCATTACCGCATATGCCGAGCGGTTGATCAACGAACTCGAAGGCTTGGATTGGCCGGAAGGAATCAAATTGCTCCAGCGAAATTGGATCGGACGCAGCGAAGGCGCGGAAATCCGGTTCAGGGTGGGGCAAGTTTCCAACTTGCGAGTCGAAGAGGAGGGCAAGTTAGAAACTTGCCCCACAATCACGGTGTTTACCACGCGCCCCGACACCCTTTATGGCGCGACTTACATGGTGCTCGCACCGGAACATTCACTCGTCGATCTCATCGTCACGGAAGAGCAATGGCCGGCCGTGCGCGAGTATCGCGAGCGCACCGCGCGCAAGAGCGAACTGGAGCGCACCGATCTGGCGAAGGAAAAAACCGGCGTTTTCACGGGCGCGTTTGCGATCAATCCAGTCACCAACGAAAACATTCCGATCTGGATCGCTGATTATGTTCTGCTCGGTTACGGCACCGGCGCGATCATGGCCGTACCGGCGCACGACGAACGCGATCTGGACTTCGCCCGCAAATTCAATTTGCCAATTCGGCAGGTCATTCAGCCGCCGAGTAATGAAGACCCGATAGGATTTGTTGGCGAGGGAATCGCTATCAACTCGGCAGTCATCGACGAGCTACCGAGCGCGGAAGGGAAAAAGAAAATCACAGCCTGGCTGGAACAACACGGCCTGGGAAAACGCGCGATCAATTACAAACTGCGCGACTGGCTCTTCTCGCGGCAACGTTACTGGGGCGAACCATTCCCGATTGTGTGGGAATCCGACCTCGCCCCGGCGCGCCTTCGGCCGGACGGGCAGGACCGACATCATCGGGCACTAGACGAATCGGAATTGCCGGTAGTTCCACCAGAGTTGGAAGATTACCAACCGACCGGCACCGGCGAACCGCCGCTGGGTAAAGCGAAAGATTGGATCCGTTACTCCGATAAGGCGACGCGCGAAACCAACGTGATGCCACAATGGGCCGGCTCCTGTTGGTACTACATCAGATTTTGCGACCCGCAGAATGATGCACGCTTCGTGGGCGAAGGAGCGGAGCGCTATTGGATGGGCGGCAAGAATTCAGGGTTCAGGGTTCAGGGTTCAGAAAATTCCACTGAAACCTGTAACCCGAACCCTGAAACCTCGGCGAAGCCGGGCGGAGTCGATTTGTACGTCGGCGGGACTGAACACGCCGTGTTGCATCTGCTTTACGCACGTTTCTGGCACAAGGTCTTGTTTGATCTTGGTCACCTTTCGAAACCGGAACCGTTCCAGCGTTTGGTCAATCAGGGAATCATTTTGGGCGAGGATAATCAGAAAATGTCGAAGTCGCGCGGGAACATCGTGAACCCGGATGAAGTGATCGACGTTTACGGCGCAGACGCG
>QHPN01000013.1 GCA_003219115.1 Verrucomicrobiota bacterium
CGATCAAATGGCTGGCCGATACACTATTCAACGCACCGGTTGCAGATCAGTATCCAGTATTCGTTATTCAAAATGCGGATGTGCTCGGCTTGTTCGGCTGGCAACAAAGTGACCGGAAATATTTCAGTTTCGCGCAGCTGACGCCGTTCCTGAAACAAATCGACGAGCAAGGCGAACAGGCTGAAAAACTTCAGGCCGTCGAACGTTCAGCTTATCAAAGCGCGATCCTGAATTTGCGAAACGCGCTCGCGCTGTATCAGCGTTTGAAGAACAGTCTGCAGCCGGAAGGCGCGGAGAATTTCGCCGCTGAGTTGCAGGCGTTCGAAAAAGCCGTTCCAGAAGCTGCCAGAGCAGCAGCCGCGCGAGAAACAGGGGCCGCCTTCGATCAGGCGCAACTCGATCAAATTGCCGAAGTCATGCAGGGTTACGAGCGATTGGCCGACATGGCGTATCTGCTGGCGGTGCCGCCTCCATCCGGATCCGGCGACTGGCATTCAGTCGGCCAGGCCATCATGCAATCGATCGCCGCGCGCGGGATTGATCCGATCGTAAAATTATACGCCTCGTTAGGAGACGCCTACCGGACCGGCGATGGGACGGCGTTTGATCAAACGGCCGATCGTTTGACCGATCACATCGCCCAACTACAACCGACCGGCACGAAGCGCGCCCGTTACGAATCTTTTTTCAATGCCCTCGATCCGTTCACCCACAGCATGACGTTATACGTCCTCGCCTTTCTCCTGGCCTGCATTTCCTGGCTGGCGTGGCAGCGGCCGCTGAATCGCGCCGCGTTCTATCTCCTGCTCCTCGCAATCGCCATCCACACCTTCGGGCTGGTCTCGCGGATGTATCTGCAGGAACGCCCGCCGGTTACTAATCTTTATTCCTCGGCCATCTTCATCGGCTGGGGAGCGGTCATTGTCGCGCTGATTCTCGAACGCATCTTTCGCGACGGCATTGGCGCGGCCTGCGCGGGTGCAATCGGTTTCATCACTCTGATCATCGCGCATCATCTCGCCGGCAACGGTGACACCCTCGAGATGTTACAGGCGGTGCTCGACACCAACATTTGGCTCGCCACTCACGTGGTCGCGATCACGACCGGTTATTCCGCGATGTTCCTCGCCGGTATGCTCGCCATTATCTACATCATTCGCGGCGTCTTCACGCGCTCACTGAAAAAGGAGACCGCCGATTCGCTCGCCCGCATGACCTATGGCGTAGTTTGTTTCGCGACCCTGTTCAGTTTTGTCGGCACCGTCCTTGGCGGCATCTGGGCCGATCAATCGTGGGGACGTTTCTGGGGTTGGGACCCGAAGGAAAACGGCGCGGTGCTGATTGTGCTTTGGTGCGCAATAATTTTGCATGCGCGTTGGGGCGGTTTCATTCGCCAGCGCGGCCTCATGATCATGGCGATCTTCGGTAATGTGGTGACGAGTTTCTCGTGGTTCGGCGTCAATATGCTCGGCGTTGGCCTGCACTCTTATGGTTTCATGCAGAAAGCTTTTCCGTGGCTCGTTGGTTTCATCATTAGCCAGCTCGCGCTCATGTGCGTGGCGTCAATACCTCTGGAACGGTGGCGAAGTTTTCGCGCGGCCGCGGCGCGTCCGGGTCGAACTCAAGACCCTGCCAAGCTGGAATTTATTCCGCCAAAATTAGCGATGAAGTGACCAGGTTAGAGTGTCCTTATTCTGAGCTACCGAGTCGAAATTCGGCACCTCTTTTGGCCAGTTTGCAAATCGGCAGTCGCCAATCGACAATCACCAGTTCTTTCAGGGGGTCTTAGCTCAGTTGGTAGAGCGCCTCAATGGCATTGAGGAGGTCAGGGGTTCGAATCCCCTAGGCTCCAGACCCTCGGCTGCAGCGGAGCGGAGAGCGTAGACTATCACGCCGAAGCCTTGGCGAAGGCGGTCATTTCTAATTTTGGAACGTCAACGGAGCGAGCTAGGACTCGGCGTGCCACAAGCAGGCCGCGTCTTCGGTGAATTTCGAAAGCAGTTGTGCGCTGGGCGACAGCGCACGCTACAGCGCCTATGAAACAGCCGTGATTAAGGCTCAGCGATGCTGATAATTAGCGGACGTCTTCGACATAGCTTATGATTTGGTAATCCGTCACCACGCCTATATCAACCTGATTCAGTGCCTTATCGTAATGCAATGAGGTATCTCCATTCCCGGAAAAGCTGCGCCCCACGATCGCGCTGAAGATATCGGGGTTACCCGCTACTATGATATCAGCGCTGGGCGCATAAAACGTTGCGAAAAGGTTCCCGGGGGAATTGATTTCAATTGTTTGCGTAGTACCAGAGGTGGTGGGGCTAATCCCAAAAAACTTCAGGTGGCCGACCCGACTCGCGTTCGGATCGTCAGCCTGGGTTGGCGGGATCGACGGCGGGATGCCGAGGCTGCCAGGGCTTGGGGTTTGGGTACCCCGGTCAACATTCTGATTATCGAGATCCCCTGCTTTTACCTTAATGTTACCGGTGAACCAGATCTCGGCGGTTACGCCCTTCTCGACGGTGATCCGCCCGGTAATGTCGCCGTTGACAACGATCTTTGCGTAGGCGTACGGAAATGTGGGATTGCTGGCGTTACCATTTTCTATCGTTTTGCTGCCGGTAATTCCTGAATAGACGAATCCGGTTGGGCTACTTTCGCTCGTGCCAATCGCGGTGACGGTCCCGGTCCCGGAGTTGACAGCAGTGAAGCCGGTTGTGTCGGGCGCCGACAGGGGCGGAATCGTGAAAGGCACATTGTTATCGATGGTCCCGCTGATCTGATGGCCTGAATGCGTAACGTTGCCGCCATTTGTTACGACGTCGCCCCAAGTCGGGCCGCCATCGGCAAAATTCTTTGTTCCAACAGATACATCGCCGTCATGCGCGTCTGCCAGATACGCCGGGTTTGTTGGATTAGATCCGTAGTAAGAGGTGGTATTTGGTCCCGGGATGTCGTTGTTTACTACTTGGGGACTACTAGGATTGGGATTTGTTGGGTTTTTCGAATTGTAACTGTCAATGAGACCGCCATTACCAGGACCATTAAACCCATTAACGACTCTCAGAGCACCGCCGAAAACATAATACTTGGGAACAGCAACCAGTTCGATGCGTCGCGTAATTTGAGGATTAGAAACCGACGTTAAACTTAAACCGTGTCCATCACCGTCGCCATAAGTAGCTTTGAAGTGATCGTATTTAAAATCGATCTTGCGTAAAAGGGTCTCGCCAACACCGCGGCTGGCAGAATTCGCCACGAAATTGGGTCCACCCGCAAGAGACTGATCCGACAAACCAACGCGAGGCAAGCCGAAGAGCCTGGCAGTCCCAGTCGCACGAATTCGATAATAAGGGGTAGTGTTCGGTATGGTCCCCGTGCTGTCAGTAAGTTTGTCGATGGTTACAGTCGTGGAAAGATTGCTCGCCTGTCCGAACCCACTGAAGGTTTTAGTCCAGGCAGGCCCCGGAGTTGGTGCCGGGGACGGCGCAGTCGTCCAGCCGTCTGCGGTAAAAGGCAGGTTACCTGGGTCAAGTGCTTTCCGCACTTCGTCAAAGCCCGCATCGCCGCCGGCTTCCGCCGCATAAAGAGCCTCTTTCCATCCTTTAAGCTGTTTGGCTGTGATATTGTAATGCCTGGTACAATTGACCAAACTATTGGCCCCGATCAAAGAGACAATCACGATGGTGCAAAGCGCACAGACGAGAACGTTGCCGCTATTTGTCTGATGTCTCTGTGTCTTCATTTCGTTAGTTGCGATAGATCAACCGTCCCCTCTTCTCCGGTTACGAAGATAGGTAAGCGAAAAGACGGTCGTGCCGGCGCGCTCGTTAGCAAAAAAGCTTTGAGCGCCATGCTTGGCGAACGTCGGCAGAAAAGTTACGGTCGATTGGGTAAACTCGGTATTCAGAAGCTCGACGTCGCTGGTGGCCGGAATTAAATTGTCAGCACTGGACGCGATGTTGGTGAGACCACCGTTTTCTCTTCGTTGAATTGCCTGGTTAACGACGGAGTAAACTACGTTGGTAAGCGCGCCTATCGTAAGAGTCGTGCTGCTATGATTGAAAGTTGCCGCCTGCGACATCGTCGCCTGACTACAATTCCCCAAAAGGCAATTCGAGACGCTTTGAATCGTGGTTCCCGCCGGAATACCAGTGCCAACGACAGATTGGCCGACGTTCGCAGTCGAAAAATGAGAGGAAACCAGCCCAAGCCCAGGGCAGGAAACGGTGGTAGAACCTTGCGTTGTTGTAACGTGATTCACAGTCGTAGCCTGATAATTCGCGACGACTTTGTTCCCAACCAGTGAAAGCGTCGGCGTGGCGCGCGTGGGCTGGTTGCTGCCATTGTCGACCAGGTAGTTCGGAATGATGCACGTCACAGTTTGTAGATCTGTGCTGGTCGTGACAATGAAGGATCGCCTCACGTCTCGGCTGAGATAGTCGATGATTCGCACCTGTTGCAGGTGCGAAGCAAAATAGTTATCCACCGCGCTGAAGCTCCGTTGCAGGCAAATCGAAGCAGCCATGGTCGCGGCCAGCATGAGCGAGCCGATGGATACGGCGAGCATCATTTCGATCAGAGTGAAGCCCTCGTTTTGCAGGCGTGCCGGCTTCATTTCTTGGTTCCCGCTGCGATTAGCGTTTCGGTTTCTTCGCTCTGTTGCCGGCCGCCAAAGGTCGCGGCCCAGGTATATTTCACCTTTACCTTAACCATGGTCGTGCCGCTGAAGTCCGGCGACGCTGCCGGCGAAGCACTTGGATAGACCGCGGCACCCGGTGAGCGCGTGTACGTGATCGTGGGTGTGCCGCCTGGAAGAGGAGTGCCACTTGGGTACCCGCTGACTGTAACCTCTTCTGTGACTCGGGCAGCGAAATCAGACGAATTAGAAGGATAAGCCAACGACATCGGCCTCGGCCCCGAGGGGGAACCCGAAGGGGTGGGTTGCGGGTTCATCATATAGGCCGGGGAGATCAGATCGGTGAAGGCGAGGTTGCGTAAGCCTTCGACACGGTCCTGAACACCTTGAACGGCTGCCACACATTCCTTGCTAGCGTCGATGTAACGCAGGCAAATGGCATTGACTTCAAAAATGGTCACGAAAAAGGCGCCGACAAGGGTGACCGCGACGAGGGTTTCGGCGAGGCTAGTACCGGCCTGACGATGCGTGGGGCGCGCAAATATCATCGACTGAAAATCGCAGCAGACTGTATGCCCTTTTCCGATTTGTCCCGCAGTCTTAAGAAAGCGGAGTAATATTTGCGCTTTCCTAGAGAGTCCTCGAAGAAAAGACCGAAATAAACCCGACTGGTCGCCCCTTAAAATAAACCCGATCGGTCACTCTTTACTATATTAGAAAGGAAAACCGGTCTAGCAGCGCAACGGGTGAAAAATTTCAAGGAGAAGCCAGCGGGCTTTTTCGGTAATCGTCTCAGTTGGCAGGATTTGTCCCTAATGTCCGATGACGGAAATTCCGGCGGTTTGCGCCGCTCGGATGACATCTGCCTTTTCCAGCAACAACGTTCGTTCTGCTTCCAATGCAATCACCCGAATCTTTGCCTCTACCGCCACGGAAATCGTTTCAGGACCAATGACAGGAACGTCGAAGCGCATGTCTTGATTCGCTTTGGCGACCTTGATCATTACAGTACCGCTCCGTCCAAGTGCACCGCCCCGGCGGATTGTCTCATTTGTTCCGTCAAATCCTTCAATCGCGAGGACAGTCCCATTTTTGACGATTAGGGTTTGCCCAATATCCAGTGCGGCTATTTTTTGCGCGATAGCCCAGCCGAGATCGATGTCCGACTTTTCCCGCCGCGATAGTTTCGGTCCCACAATCAAACCCTTTTCTGCCAGAAGATCCTCCAGAAAAGTGGTCGCTGGTAAAAGCACGACACCTATCTTGTCGAGCTCGACGGCGATGGCCCGAAAGATCGATTCGGCATTGCGTTGTCTCATTTTTGCGAGGAGCAGCAGGGCGCGCCAATCGGGATGAAGGTCGAACAGGTTTCGCGGCGCGATTTGGCCTGCCATGATGGCCCTGGTGATCCTTGCATCGCGCAGAATGGAGAGCATCCGATTCAATTGACCGACCCGTAGCCAGCAAATTTCATCGACGAGCTGACCAAGTTCCCCGTCGGTCTCTCCTTCGAAAGCAAGAGCGAGAATCTTTCGCACGCCTGCTGCTCGGGCCCCGTGCGCAATTACCCGCGGATAAACGCCGTTGCCGGCGATGATGGCGAGTTGATCGGGCGCGTGCAATTTCGCGCGAAAGAGGAGCTAGGAATGCCGCCGGCGTTTTACGTGCAATTGCGCAAGGGCTTTTTGCAGCGAGGCCTGAATGGCAGCGACTTCTTCCGCGGTATGATCTTCCTTCATTGCGGCCTGGGCGCGGGCGACCGCCTTCTCGGCCGCGGCCTCATCGATTATCTGGGCCTCCAGAGCCATGTCAGTTAGAACCGAGACACGCTCTGGCGTAATTTCAATGAAACCTTCACCGACAGCGAGCGAAGTAGCGCGTTTGTCCTTAATTACGCGCAGCTCTCCCGGTTTTAGAATCGTTAGCACCGGTACGTGCTTCGGATAAACGCCAAGTTCACCTTCTGATCCCGGAAGCGTCACCATTTCGACGTCCTCGGAATAGGCGGTTGTTTCCGGCGTTACAATTTCAAGTCGTAGCGTCGCCATTAACTCTCCTCCTTGATTTGATCAATGCCGCCCTTCATGTAGAAATTTGCTTCCGGCACTTCGTCGTGCTTGCCGTCGAGAATTTCCTTAAAGCCGCGCACTGTCTCTGCAATCGGCACATATTGGCCTTTGTGACCGGTAAAAACTTCTGCGACGTGGAACGGCTGGCTGAGAAACCGTTGGATTTTACGCGCACGGTAAACAGTAAGCTTGTCTTCTGGCGACAACTCATCCATTCCCAGGATAGCAATGATGTCCTGCAAATCTTTGTAACGTTGCAGCACTTTCTGAACACCACGCGCAACCGCATAATGGTCCTCACCCACCACTTCTGGCGCCAACGCTTTCGAGGTGGAAGCCAGTGGATCGACTGCCGGATAAATCCCGAGCTCGGCAATTGAACGCTCGAGCACGATGGTGGAATCAAGATGCGCGAAGGTATTCGCCGGCGCCGGATCGGTCAGATCATCTGCCGGAACATAAACTGCCTGCACTGAAGTAATCGATCCATTTTTGGTAGAAGTGATACGCTCCTGTAAATCGCCCATCTCGGCCGCGAGCGTGGGCTGATAACCGACCGCGCTCGGCGTGCGCCCGAGCAAGGCAGATACTTCCGAACCTGCTTGTGAGAAGCGAAAGATGTTATCGATAAACAAAAGCACGTCCTGATTTTTTTCGTCGCGGAAATACTCCGTCATGGCCAGTGCGGAGAGGGCGACTCGGAGACGCGCGCCAGGGGGCTCGTTCATCTGCCCATATACCAGCGCCACTTTGGATTTGCTGAGATCTTTTTGATCGATAACTCCAGCCTCGCTCATTTCGACGTACAGATCGTTGCCTTCGCGTGTCCGTTCGCCCACACCGCCGAAGACGGAAAATCCGCCATGCCCTTTAGCGATGTTGTTGATCAGCTCGAGAATGACGACCGTCTTGCCGACGCCGGCACCGCCGAATGCACCCACTTTGCCACCTTTGGTAAAAGGGCAGATCAAGTCGATCACCTTAATCCCAGTCTCAAGAACTTGCGCTTTAACGTCCTGATCTGTAAGCGACGGCGCGGGCCGATGAATAGGATATCGTTTGGCGAACTTCACCGGGCCTTTGTTATCAACCGGATCGCCAGTAACATTGAAAACGCGTCCAAGGGTGCCCTCGCCTACCGGCACAGTAATGGGGCCACCGGTGTCATTTACCTTCATGCCGCGTTTCAACCCTTCGGTCGATGACATGGCGATCGAGCGGACCCAGTTTTCGCCAAGATGCTGCTGGACTTCGAGCGTGAGCTTGGTCGGATTACCATTGACCTCGTACTCGATTTCGAGCGCGTTATAGATTTTGGGCAGCTCCGTGCTCTCACCAAATTCCACATCGACCACCGGGCCGATGACCTGAACAATATTTCCTGTATTCATAATCTCGTTAGTTATTGACCGAGCGCCATCTGCGCGGTCGCGATTTCGAGCAACTCAGTCGTAATACTTGCCTGTCGCATTTTGTTATACTCGAGTGTCAGATCCTTGATGAACTGGTGTGCGTTATCCGTCGCGTTCTTCATCGCGACCATGCGCGCGCTATGTTCGGAAGCGCGCGCATCCAGGATCATCTGAAAAATTTGATACTGAAGATAGTAAGGCAGCATCGCTTCTAAAACTCGTTCCGCGTTCGGCTCGAAGACGTACCCAAGCAATGGATCACTTGGCGGTACCGACTCGTCCTTTGGAAGCTCACCGTGCTCAATCGGCAGCAGCGTTTGCACCATCGGTCGTTGATTAACCGTGTTGATAAAGTGGGTGTAAACCACCGAAACTTTGTCGACTTCTCGAGCGAGAAATTTTTCCGTCGCGAACTTTGCGATCGGCTTGGTTTCGACAAAGGTCGGCGCGTCCTTCAACTCGAAATCGGCGAGTAACTCGCGCTTTGTCCGTGTTATGAATTGTCGCGCCTTTCGGCCAACCACGATATAGCCGGTCTTGCTCGCTTCAAATCGAGCGACCTCGCGCAGCAGGTTCGTGTTGAGCGCACCCGCCAGGCCTTTGTCGGTGCTAATAACAACGACCAGCTCCTTTTTTACTTCGCGCACCTGCAGCAAGGGATGAAGTCTGGGATCGGTCCGCTGTTGCAGCGAAACCAGCACCTTGTTCATCAACGCCGCATACGGACGGCCAGCCAGGGCATGCTGCTGGGCTTTGCGCATTTTTGACGCCGCCACCATTTGCATCGCCTTGGTGAGTTGACCAATGTTACGGATTGATTTGATCCGGCGTCGGATATCCTGGGTATTGGCCATAATCTATATGCGCCCGGTTTTGCGAATACGGTAACGCGCGCCGTCTTCGCGCGCGTGAAATCCCCGACGTCCACAGTGTTTCTTTGAGGTTGCAATTTGCGCCCTCGTCGAAACCTGATCGATCGCGGCCAGATCTGAATCGAGCATGACCCGCTGCCCGCGGATCAAATGGATCGCGGGCTCGCTCAAAGGAATAATTCGTTTCGAAGGGGTCAGCACGTTCGTTTATTCGATTAGCCAACTGGTTTGGTGGCACTGAACTCTTCCAGTGTTGCTTTGAGGCTGGCTTCGAGGTCGGCATCGAGCTGCTTTTTCTGGCGGATTGAGGCCAGAAGCGATTCCTTTCGCGTCTCCAAAAAGTCCTGAAGCTTGTTTTGGAATTCTTTCACCCGCTCTACCGGTACTGGATCGATGAATCCGTTCTGCATCGCCCACATCACCGCCACCTGTAGCTCGACCGGGAGGGGATGATATTGCGTCTGTTTGAACAACTCGACGATGCGCTGTCCGCGATCGAGTCGCGCTTTGGTCGCCGCATCCAAATCCGAGCCGAACTGCGCGAATGCGGCCAGCTCGCGGAACTGCGCCAAATCGAGCTTCACTTTCCCCGCGACCTGCTTAATCGCTTTGATCTGGGCGGCTGAACCAACGCGGCTGACCGACAACCCGACGGAAATCGCCGGCCGGACTCCCTGATAAAAGAGATCAGTCTCGAGATAAATCTGACCATCGGTAATCGAGATCACATTGGTCGGGATATAAGCGGAGACGTCCCCAGCCTGCGTTTCGATGATAGGCAGGGCAGTAAGCGAGCCGCCGCCGTATTCATCGGTAACGCGAGCGCTGCGTTCGAGCAAACGCGAGTGCAAATAGAAGACATCGCCTGGATAAGCCTCGCGACCGGATGGTCGCTTCAAA
>QHPN01000216.1 GCA_003219115.1 Verrucomicrobiota bacterium
CTTCCAATCGTCGTCCGTGGCGATGCGTGTGCCGCTGCTGTTGTAAAGATCAAGCACCGGATCTTGCAGTGGCGCCGCGATTCCGAACCCGCTCAACGATGGTCCGATCGCTCGAACCATAATCCTGCTTCCGCCATTCTGGTGGCCTAAAACAAAACCACCGATCAAAACATGTTCGCCCCCTTGAACAAACCCGCGCGTACTAATGTTCGTTAGGTCGGAGCCCACTGTTTCATCCAGGTCGTAAACTTCCACCAGCGCGATGCCGGTAACATTGTTTCCACGAACGATCGCGGTATAGGCTCCCGCCGGCAGCGTGATCATAATAGCCGATTCGCGATTATCCTGCGGCTGAAATCCGGAAGCAATGATTTCCGATTCCTGGGTGTTTCTCCAATTATCGTTAGTCGCAAGCACGTTACCGCCTGATCCAAAAATTTGCAGGACCGGATCGCTCAGCGCGTCCGTTATGCCAAGTTGTTGTAACGATGGGCCAATTGCGCGGATAATTAATTTCTTCGGCGTCGTTCCGCCAACAATGAAGCCGCCGATTAAAACATTTTCGCCGCCCAGAACGTTGCCACGAGTGGAAACGTTTATCGGCTGAGACAGAGCTGTCGGGCCATTCACATCGATGTGCCAACTTCGAGTCTCCTGTGACAGTTTCCCTGGGTCGGTTCGAATTCGGCCGGACACATCCCGCGCCAAAACGTCAACCATATGAGGTCCGGAGCCGAGTAAGATTGTGTCGAACGCGAAGATCGATCCGGTTTCCGCTGGCAACGTATTCCCATCGACCGCCCATTTAACCGACAACGGAGTCGTCGGTTGTTTGAGCGTTAAAATGAACGACTCGATTTCTGGAGTGAAAAGGCCTAGGGACGGCGCAGTTGGGACAACCGAATCTATCGGCGGTGAAAGGTCATAGAAGCTTAACGCCGCTGCCTCCAGGCACACTTTGCAAAAAGGCGTGCCTAGAGTTCTCATTTTGCAATTCAATTGGGGACGGAACCAGCCCTTGGCGTGGTAATGCGCGCCTTCGAAGAGGCCGACAATTGATGCGAAATCCAGCGTTGGAGGCGTAGGATAAGGAGTCCCCGGAACAAACCATGCCTTCCACTTCATCAGAGCAGGATTTGCTTGAGTGGTGGTATTTGGCTCCTCGGTATCCGGAAAACCCGGATAAAAATCGCTATACTCGTCGCCGAGGTGCACGACGGTATGGCCTAACTCATGAATCGCAATCTCAGTAGATAGTTGATTGGTAGACGCTATGGCGACCGGACCACCAGAACCACCGTACTTGGAATCGTTAACAAGAAGAATGGCGACATCGTACTCCGGTAGCAGGTTAGCCAGAAGATTAAACACCCTGCCCTCGCCATCGTTATAGTTTGAATCGATGTCGTTCGGCGGGATGGTTAAGAGCCGGTCAATACCAAACGATCCAAACGTACTATTGAAGTAGGTATCTACATAGGTGTTTGTCGACGGATCATCCGCACCGGAGTCGTTGGACGCGACAAAGATTGAATAGGCATTAAAGAACTGGTGGTAGCTGGAATAAATTGGATCGACCAAAAGTGTGTTTATCGTGTTAGCGGCGTCGAAATCGAACGCACCCTGTTGACCGGCGGTATAACCTTCCGCCAAAATCACGATATTGATACGAGCATCGCGCGCGCCGGTTTCGCGCAAAGTCTTCAAAACCCCCTGCGCCCACGCGTTCCCGGTCAGAATAACGAGAACCACTAAGGAGATACCATCTCGGTAGAATGCCAGCATCCTTGTTCCAAAACTCATTTTGGAGGCAGAGTTACCTGACCCTGGTGGATGAGGAGCGGTCTGTTGCTCCCACTCACTCGGCCTTCCAGTCGCCGGTAAAAATGAACGGTTCGGGCTTCGGCAAAGTACGGAACTCTGATGGTAAATTCCTGGTTTGTAATCTCCTTTGCTCGAATTTTCCCTGGCTGCTCGGGGTCCTCATATTCCAGCCGCGTCACCGTCGGCTCGGGATAAACATCTCGAAAAAGAACTCGGTCGTCGAGGCTGCGAACTTCCAAATGCAACCCAGGCCTCGCAGAATCATAGCGCCGGGTTCGCAATGAGCCGTTGACAGTTTTGGCCTCAATTAGTTCGAATCCGTCTGCGGTTGCGCGCAGATGTAGAAAAGTAATCCCAGTACTACCGTCAGGCTTCGACCCAACTGCGACCTCAGCGCCCGCCAGCAAACGCTGCATATCGCGACAACAAGACGCCAGGGTTCTTTCATTTTTGCCGTCCTCCAACTTTTCGAAAAATTGGACCGGTGAACGATTATGGAAAATCGCCGCGATTCTAACAAGCAAAAGCTGTTGCCCTTATTGCGGCAAACGCAACAACGCTTCCGCTCCGCGCGCGCCGACGCGATTAGCCAGCGTCAACGTGCCACCGTGCGCTTCTGCAATTTGCCGGGAAAGAGCGAGACCAATTCCGGAGCCGCCCGGTTTGGTGGTGAAAAACGGCACAAACAAATTCGTCGGATTCATGATCCCCTCACCTTCATCGCGCACAAAAATTTCCACGCCTTCCTCGACTTCCTTCCAGCCGATTGTCACCGGGCCGCCCGTCGCCAGCGATGCTTCCGCGGCATTACGCAGCAAGTTAATCAACGCTTGCTCGACTTGCCCGGCGTCTGCGCGAATCGTCATCATCGGGCCACCCTGTCGCTGCACCGGCAATCGCGTTTCCAAATTGGCCGCTCGATTCACGACGTCATTCACGTCCATTTCTTCTTTCAGCGGCGGCGGCAGGCGGGCCAGTCGTGAATACGCTTCCATGAAGCGACTGAGCGAGTCTGCCCGGGTCGCGATCACGTTCAATCCGCTCCGCGCATCCTCGTGCCAATCGGCCGGCAGCGGATCGCGTCGTAACAGATTTTCCAGGCTTCCCGCAACTGATTTGATCGGCGCCAGCGAATTATTCAACTCATGACCGAGCACACGCACCAATCGTTGCCAGGCGATCCTTTCTTCTTCCCGCAGCGTGCGACTCAAATCGGTGAGCACGAGCAGTTCATTCGGCAAACCTTGCTCGCGAAAAGTGCTGCGCCGCACGCCCCACCGGCCGGTCGCGCCGGGAAAGGCGAGCGTTAAAGGCGCATCTTCGTCAGCGTCTAGACAAACATCCAGCCGAAGCTCTCGTGCTGTTCGCCCAAGCAGCTTGTCCATCGGTTTTTTAAGCAAAATTTCCCCTGCGCGGTTAACGAGACGCAGCTTGCGTTCAGGATCGAAGGTGAAAACAGCGACGTCGATCTCGGCCATGATCGTGCGTAGAAGCGCGGTAGCCTCGAACGCGCCAAGACGTTGTCGCCGCAGTGTCTCCCCGAGTTCGTTGACTTCGAGTAGCGCTTCGCCGAGCGCATCGTTCTCGCGCGCGCCGCGGGCGCGAATCGAGTAATCGCCTTCCCGCAGAGCCGCGAGCAAATTCGTGACCGTTTGCCACGGCCGGACGACATGTTCACGCACGCTCGCGACATAACCAAACGCGAACCCGGCGATCACCAGCGTGAGGGTCCATTGCACTTTTGTGCTGTAGTCGCCGAACCAGAGCAGGCAAAGTGCGATCACCGCCGCCGGGATCACTGCGCCAATCGTCAACCAGGTTATATGAGTTTCGTGGGGAATCCGGCGCCGCGGTTTGCGACGATCATTCATGCACTCTGAAATCCGCAATCCGCTGTGGCGACAGGCGTGACGCCTGCAACTATCCCGCAGCCGACACGGCTGCCTCTACAGTTACAACCCATATTGCTGCAATCGCCGATAGAATGCGCTGCGACTCAACCCCAGCGCCTCCGCCGCCTGTCTCGCATTCCCACCGGCCCGGGCGAGCGCTTTCTTGATTAGATACGCTTCCACTTCCTCAAGACTCATGTCTTCCAGCCCGCGCGAATCGCCGGTGCCGGTCGAGAGCCCGAGGTCGCGCGCTTTAATTTGTACGCCGGTCGACATCAAGACGGCGCGTTCGATCACATGATCCAACTCGCGCACATTTCCCGGGAACGGATGTGTCATTAAACGTTCGCGCGCCGTTTCATCAAAACCCCCCAGCTCCTTGCGGTAACGTTTCGCGTGCATTCTCAGGAAATTGTTCGCCAGCGGCATGATGTCCTCTTTCCGATCGCGCAAGGCCGGCAACCCGATCTCGATTGTATTTAGGCGAAAGTGCAAATCCCGACGGAACCGACCGGCGGCAACTTCATCGTGGAGGTTCGAATTCGTCGCCGATATGATGCGCACATTCGCGTGCAACGTTTTCGAAGAACCGACACGCTCGAATTCGCCGGTTTCGATCACCCGCAAAAGTTTCGCCTGCAAATTGAGTGGAATATTCGCAATCTCATCCATGAAAAGCGTGCTTTCGTCCGCCAGTTCGAATCTGCCGGCCCGATCCGTTTTCGCGTCGGTGAAGGCGCCTTTCACGTGACCAAACAATTCGCTTTCAAAAATCGTTTCCGAGAGCCCGCCCATGTTCACCGTGATCATGGTGTGAGATGCGCGCGGCGAGAGCGCGTGCAGCGCCTGTGCGATCAATCCTTTGCCGGTCCCGTTCTCACCGGTGATTAAAATGTTCGCGTCCGACGGCGCTACTCGCGAAATCATTTCCAGTACCGGACGCATGGCCGGCGATTCCGCGATGATGTTGGGCGCGCCACCGCGTAGAAGTTGATTGGCCGCTTCGAGCTTCCGGCCTTTGCGTAATGCACCTGCGAGTTCAATCTGCGTCCGCACAATCGCAAGCAGGCGCTCGTTGTCCCACGGCTTCGGGACAAAGTCGCGCGCCCCGCGTTTCATCGCTTCCACTGCCAGATCGATCGTGGCCCAGGCCGTCATCACCACGATGGGTAGAGTGCTGTCAACCTCTTGCAGCTTCGGGATGACTTCGAGACCCTCCTGTCCCGAGGTGGTGTCGCGCGTGTAATTTAAATCCATCATCAAAAGCGCGTAATCCTTTTTCTCGAGCGCATTAAAAATTCCGGCGAGCGAAGTAACCGCGTCCGTCTGATGCCCCGCGCCCTTCAGCAAAATGCGCAGCGCCTCCAGGACATCCGGCTGATCATCGGCAATGAGAATGCGCGCCATGTCTTAACTGTGAACCGCGTTTCAGGTGCGGTGTCAATGACCGCTTCGCAAATCGGTGCGGCGGCAGATGGCAAAATACACTAACGATTAGTAGTGTGAGCTGGATCGACCGACCGCTCGCAAAAGCTTTCGAAGCAGCATCGTCAACCACTGCGCCTCGCGTCAACGCTAAAAACAAATGCGACTTCGCAGGCATTGTCTTAT
>QHPN01000014.1 GCA_003219115.1 Verrucomicrobiota bacterium
TCCCTGGTCGGGGGCGATCCAACAGCCACCGGCGCGCGCTGCGGGTTGGCTGGCCTTGCGTGCGGAAGTCTTGAACCATCCGGACAAAAATATTGTGCGGGTGAGCGAGGGCCCGGAAACTTTCGTGCTGCGCTTCTAAGCGGTCGGAGCGCGCTTTCTTACGATGCCATTCAGCGAAAAGGTTGCATTTTTTGTTACAGAACGGCGCGGACTGATGTGGAGCGTGGTCGTGCTGATTGTTGTCGCGAGCCTCGCCATTCTGATTGCATTTTTGCGGCTTGATACTGAAGTGCTGAATTTGCTGCCGCGCGGCTTTGATTCGGTTGAAGGACTAAAAACGTACAACAGCGAGTTTGCCCAGACGCGTGAGCTGACTTTCGCCCTACTGTGCCAATCCGAGGATGTGGACAAGCTTGAAGAATTCGCGCCGAGATTCGTTGAAAGATTGCGCGCCCAACCGTGGTGCGTGCGCGTGCTGGCAGGTTCGCCGATGGAAACGCCGGATGGCGTGCGCGATTTGCAACGAATTGCCCTTCCGCTCTTGCTCAATCTTGAGCCAGAAGATTTCGATCGGGCCATTTCTCTGCTTCAACCGCAGAAGATTCAGGAGCGTCTGGCGCAGTTGCGGCGTGAAATCGAGAGCGGCTCGCCGCGGCCGGAAATCGAGCTGACGCTCGATCCGCTCGGCTTAATCATGCCCTCACTCAAACCGTTTGCCGGCACTGCCGCGATGGAAACGGACCAGCCGCTCACGTCGCTCGATTCCACGATGCGCGTTTTTCCGACGGTGACGAACCAACCAACCATCAGCGCCTTCGATTGTCAGAACCTGATGAAACAAGTGAACGCGTTTCGCGCGACTGCCTTGGAAGGCTGGGATGGTGGCAAAATCGAAGTACTCGTTACGGGACGTTCCGCTTATGTTGCGGAAATTTCATTGAGCATGCGTCACGACATCGTGGTCACGGTGTTGAGCTCGATTGCACTGGTGGGTGCGGTTTTTTTTATCGGTTTCCGGCGGTGGCTGCCGCTACTCGGAATGGGATTTTCCCTGCTGCTTTGCTGCCTGATCGGGCTTGCCGTTGGCCTGCTGATTTTTCATCGGCTAAATATGATCACGGTTGGCTTCTGCGCGATTCTGGTTGGCCTGGGCGTTGATTTTGCGATTCTGATTTACGGACGTTATCAACAGTCGCGAAGCGAAGGGGGCGGACATCGGGTGGCAATTGCCGACGCCGTTCACAGTCTTGGCCGTGCGGTTTTTTTCGGCGCACTTACGACGGCGGTTGGTTTTCTCGCCCTCGTTCTGAGCAACTCCTCCGGCTTTATCCAACTTGGCGTTCTGATCGCCATCGGCATTTCTGCCGCCGGATTGTTAATGACGACGGTATTTTTTTTGTTCGTACCGCGAGGGGAAGTTCCGCAGCGGAGCGATTGGATCCTAAATCTCGTTAGGAACTATGTTCACAGTATGCTGGTCCGGCCACGGCCGATTCTGGCAGTGAGCTTACCGATTTTAATGGGGTTGCTGATTGTTGCGGTTGTTCCACAAATTCCGCTTACTTTCGAAGCCAACGCGCGCTCGTTGGAGCCGAAGAACAGTCGCGCCGGAACTGCGCTCAGTTTGATCATGGAAAAAATGCCGGTGCGCTGGGAACCGGTGCTCGGAATCGTTCGGGCGACGACGGAACAGGAACTGCACGATTTTTGGAAAGCGATTTCACAGCATTGGTCCGACCTGCAACGCGCCGGTAAAATCAAAAGCTACTCCACTCCCAAAGCGCTCGCCCTTTCCCCGCGCGAGATGCAACGAAACCGTCAGCAGCTCGCGTCGATCAATTTTCCGGCAGCCCGAGATTCTTTGCAAAATGCTTTGACCCAAAATCGATTCAGCGCTGATGCTTTCGCCTCGGCTTTCGAATTGCTCAATCAGCTCCAGGCGGCCAGCGCTGCCGAGTTCAAAGTTCCGTCGTGGCGGACGCAATTGCCGCCGACTTCCGCCTGGTGGTTCCTGGTCGAACGCTACTTTGCCCAGGACTCGCTCACCACGACCGGTTTCGTGACCACCAACGCGCCGGTGGCGACGCAGGAACAAAAAAACGTGCTCGCGCGCGAACTTCCGGTCGCAGGCATTCCGATCACCCTCTCGGGCTGGAGTTACACCCTAACCGACCTGGTGCCTTGGTCGCATCGGCAGTTGCTGTTGATCAGCGCGCTCATGGCCGTCTTCGATGCCTCCCTGCTGGCGGTCCTTTATCGCGACTTGCGTCTTTGGCTGGTGCAGGTGATAACGCTTGCCCTTGCGGTCGCGGCCATGATTGCCTCGATGAAACTGTTTCACCTTCCCCTGAATTTGTTGAACGTGCTCGCCTTTCGTCTCGTCTTGGCTATCGGTGTGGACTACGGCATCTACGTATTGTTAGTCTGGCAGCGCAGCCACGAAGTGGCGCGCGATCTTACTGGTGTGATCAAACCCGTTGCTCTCGCCGGTCTGACCGCGATCGCGGGATTCGGTTCGCTCGGCTGGGCGCATAACCCAACCCTGAGCGGGCTTGGTATTGCCTGCGCCATCGGCCTGTTCTGGAGTCTGGCGGCGACCATCTTCTTCACTTTGCCGGCGGCGGTGGCGGTAAGGCCCAAGCTGCCGCAGGAGCATTTCGAATTGGAACATGCGTAGGGCAGTTTCCTTTCTATTTCTGCTCGCCTCGTTCGCCAATGGGGTGAAGGCCGAGGCATTGTTGCCCACGGATGTGAAGACGCTGCTTGAGCGTATTCGTGAGAAGCGCGCCGCTGCGCCGAGCATGCAAGCCGATTTCCAGGAACAACGAAAAATTCATTTACTGGATGAGCCGATCAACAGCAGCGGCAAAATCTGGTTCCAAGCGCCCAACAAGTTCCGCGTTGAACGAAAAGGCAACGCTCCCAGCATCACCGTGAGCGATGGACAACAGCTTTGGATTTATTATCCGAACTTCAAATCGGCCGAACGCTATTCGCTGGCGAAGCGCTCGCCGGTGGACGCCGCGATTTCAGCGATCACCACCGCCCTCAATCTGGAAAACGTCGAGCACACCTTTCACATCAGCGGCGAGAAATCGGAAAAAGGTTACGACCTCGAATTGACTCCGCGAAACCCTTCGATGAAACGCATTTTTCAAAAACTGTTGTTGCATTTGAGTAACGATCTCTTTGCCGAGCGCACGGACATGCTTCAGGCAAACGGCGACCGTATCGTCACAACCTACGAGAACGCCGACCACGCTCCCATTCCACCCGGTCAATTCGAATTTACACCGCCGCCGGGCACAGAAGTCAGTACCCCGTTGGGGAAGCAATAGAGATAGTTCCCGAGCGTACTCACCGCTGGTCGTGCAAGTTCCGGGCTCGGACCGAAGGGATCCCGTCGCGCAATCTGGAAGCCCGGCGATTAAGTTAATTGCCCCTACCTTTTTCCAGTTCGTCCGCCAACGCGCCGGCGTCATAAACTTTCCGCAGTGCTTCAATGATAGCGGCGGAGTCCACAGAAACGGCGCGCGCTTGTTTATCGGAGAAAATGCAGTCGAGCACGAGCGATTGAATGTTGCCGTCGAAAATAATGCCGACGAATTCGTTCGCTTTGTTGACGACGGGGCTTCCGCTGTTGCCGCCGATGATGTCGGCATCGGAGACGAAATTGAATTTCGTGGCCGGATTCAGTTGCGCCTGGCGATCAAGCCAGCGTCGCGGGAGGTCGAAAGGCGGCTTGTTATCATGTTCGGCGGCGCGTTGGTAAAGTCCGGCGAAGTCCGTAAAAGGCGGAATTTGTTTTTCATCTTCCTTATAACCCAGAACTTTTCCGTACGATAGACGCAGCGTAAATGTCGCGTCCGGATAGGTGCTGGTTCCTTCCACCGCAAAACGGGCCTTTGCAATTTCTGCATACGCCTGTCGCTTGATTTCCTCCTGTGCTTCGTGCCCTTTGCTAGCTTCGCGCGCTGGTCCGTCGATCATCCGGGCAAGATCGAGCATGGGATCGTGCGCCGCCCGCAACGCCCCCGCGTTTTTGCCATAAAGATTTTTGCGAAACTCGACATCTTTCAGTTTTGTTCCGCTCACCAACTCGACGGCGCGTACGCGCGGCGATTTGCCGGCAAGAACCTGCTTTACCAGCGGATCGTTGCCGCCAAATTTTTCGGCAAAATCGGTCAACGAATCGGTCAGCCGGAGAACTTCATAATCGTCGTACACCGGCTCGGTCGAAAACAGATTCAGCTCCAGTGATTCCTTTGCGCTGTCGCGAAACGCCGCCATGCGCTCGCCATTCGGTTTGGCGCGTTCGTCGATGGCACGTGTCAAAAAACGTGCGTATTTGAAGAGCGTGCCGTACAGCGCGCGCGGGCCGCGATACCCAACGGCGATCGGGCGTTCCTGTTCCAGATAATCGTACCGTGGCGCGATTTTGACTAGCTCAGCCTGCGCTTTCTTGATCCGATCGTAGGCGCCGAGCGTCGCTTTCAATTTCGGATCACGCGAAATCGCTTCCCGCAATTTCTTTTCGCGCGCTTCGATCGCGCTCCAGATTTCCGGGTCGAACAACGCGGCGACATAACCGTCGTAGCGTTTGCAGTTGTTTCGATCGCCGAAGATATCGTGACGCGCTCTTCTCGCGTTTTCGAATGAACGTTGTCCCCACGCATTCAACAGCACTTCGCGTCGGTTAAACATCTGGAGCCAGTTCGGAACTTCCCGGTCACGGCGATCGGCCAGTTCATCGACGGTGAGTTGCCGTTCGGTTCTCCCCGGACTTCCGCTAACGAAAGTTAGCTCGCCATCATTGGGCCCGCTCGAATCCCACTTCAGGTAATGATCGATTTTGGCGGGCTGGCCGTTTTCGTAGACGCGGAAAATGCAGATATCGAGATTGAAGCGCGGGTATTCGAAATTATCCGGGTCGCCGCCGTAGAAGGCCATCTGCTGTTCGGGCGCGAAAACGATGCGGACATCGTCGTAACGTTTGTAGCGGTAAAGATGGTAAATACCGCCTTGATAGAGAGTCACCACGTCCGAGCGAAGCCCTGTTTTGTCCTTGCTGTCTTTTTCGATCTGGGCAATCGCGTTTTCGCGCGCTTTACCTGCGGCGTCGGGAGACATTCCACTTTTCAGTGCGGCGTTTACTTGCGCGCTAACGTCTTCAATCGACATCAACACGTTGAGCTCGAGATCGGCGCATTTGATTTCTTCGGCGTTCGTTTTTGCGTAAAATCCGTCCTTCGAATAATTGTGCTGCTCGCTCGACGCTTTTTGCAGCGCATCCGCGCCGACGTGGTGGTTGGTTATACAAAGCCCGTTCGCGGAAACGAATGACCCGCTGCCACCGGAGTTGAAGCGCACGCTCGCTTTTTGCAGGTGCTCGAGCCACTGCGGCGTCGCCTCAAATTGATACTTTTGTTTGAATTGTTTTAGTGGCGGATTGTTGAAGAGCCACATGCCCTCATCCGCGTGGGCAGTGGCGGCGATGGCAAGCGATAGCATGGCAAGGGATCGGGAGATCATCGGCGAATGTAGAACGGGCATTGGGTTAAGGGAAAGCTCGCTCACAAGGCGCGTAGGGCCTATACGACCTATATCGAAAGCCGATCACCCGAGGTGGTCGCAAACATTCTCATTTGCGTGATCCACCAAACGAACTATCTGCTCGACCAACTGCTTCGGAAACTGGAGAGAGCTTTCGTGCGGGAGGACGGGCTGCGCGAACGCATGACCCGAGCCCAGCTCCCCGAGCGCGCAGAACAGAAGACTCGCTGAAGTTGATCTGGGGCTCTTAGAGGAAGTGTGTCGCCAGGTAGCGTCCGAGTCTCATTAACACCTCGCTTCAGCGAGGTGTAGGCACACCCACCAAATGGACAACCGCTTCAGCGGTTTCGGTGCTCGTCAGCACAAAAACCGCTGAAGCGGTTGGGCCCGATGGGGAGAGGTTCAACACCCAGCCAAAGCAGGGTATTAATGAAAAGGTCAGCTGACGCTAAACACTCCAGTATTTCAACAGTCTCTTAGGGAGCTGGAAAGTAGTTCTCGCTACTATTGCGCAGACGTAGTTCATTCCAGTAATGCCAAGGAAGAATTCACACGGTTCCCACCGCCCCAGAGTGTTGATTCTGGTGGATGAATCGAACGTCGGCAGTTCGGTGCGAACAGCGGGACGCGGCCTCGATTGGATCAAGTTGCGCGATTTCCTGGCTGGGCCGGTTACTGGCCGCGACTTAATCGAGATGGTGGTTTACGCCGGTTTGCCGCCGGCGACTCCGGCATGGCAGGAGGAGCGCGATAAAAAAAATAAGTTCGTGCATTGGCTGCGCTCCAATGGATTCCTGGTGGTGACGAAAGATGGGTCGCCCGCAGAAGAAGGGCACTACAAAGCGAACGTAGATGTAATGATGGCGATCGACGCGCTCGAGCTTTCGATCGAGATGCGTCCCGACCTTGTCATTCTCGTAACCGGTGACGCCGATTTCGCGTATCTCGTCATCAAATTACGGCGACACGGGATCCGCGTGGAAGTAGCTTCGGTGGCGGCAAACCTTGGAAATATCTTGAGAACGGCTGCAAATGACGTGATTGATCTGGCGACGTTGTTCCGGACCTTCGAGATCACCCCCCAGGATTCTGCGACGCGACCGCGCGCACAGCAGCAGCAGAGGCGCCGGTCGCGTTTTCGGCCGCTCGGGCCTCCGGCTAAGAATTTAACTGCCGAAAGCTGAAAAACTGAAACGCACTGCTTCTCGTTATCCGCTGCCGCAGCGGATTGAATGTTCCCGAAATAAGAAGTGGTGTTTTCCCTTTCTTAGGCGACAGTAGCCTGTCTGCTGCGATTTTCCGAAGCACGACCTGATTCTATCGCGCCTCGGAAATTAATCCTCGTCAGCTGTTGACTCAGTTTAATCGATTATGAACGCCGAACTCATCAAAGCCGCTTCCGAAGCAGTCGACAATCAGCAGATTCTCGTGAACATGGTTTCACGTCGTGTCCGCCAACTTACCCTCGGACATCGTCCGCTGGTTGAGTTCGTTCCCGGGATGGGTCATGCCGATGTGGCCCTGACTGAGATCGCAAACGGCAAGCTCACGTTCGAGTCCACGTTCGGCCAGAACGGAAATTCGCCGGTGGAAGTTGTTCCGTTCCCGGGAATCGTCGCGAAGACGAAGACAAAAAAAGCCGCCTAGGAGCGCCCGAGCAACTCGTTGGCTATCGGTGGTTATCACCATTCGAGAGGAAGCGAAAAAGCTTGGAACTGCCCGAGGGAAGGCGAGAGTTGGAGCAATATGGGACACAGCCAGGGCAGAGACAACGTTAGGAAACGCGCGGCACGCCGCAGAAAAGCCGAGCGCCTCGCACTCGCCAGCAAAAAGCAGAAGCAGGCCAAATAATCAGAGGTCCGAGGTCGGCTGCCTTCGCGCAGCCAGGGAGGACAGAGCCGGCGCCGTTTTCCCGCGGGAAATTTTTTTCGCGCTCTCTAATATAGGACGGTGTCCGTAACACCCCGTCCCGGCCTCATTCTGCATACGAGCAATCGCCTCGAGCGGCTGGCGGACGGTTTGGCCCAAGTTATTGCGCGTCCACTGCGTTCACCTCTCACACCAGAAATCGTCGTCGTCCAGAGCAATGGGATGCAGCGCTGGCTCGAACAACAGATCGCGGAACGCCACGGCATTTGTTGCAACATCCTGTTTCCGTTTCCGCAGAAGTTTTTTCAGGACCTGTTCCAAAGCGTTTTTCCCGAAGCCGCCAAACTTTTCGATCGCGAGGTGATGACATGGCGGATCATGGAACAACTACCCCGTTTTGCTTCGCGGCCAGAGTTCGCCACTGTCGCCAACTATATTCGCAGCGATCACCGCGGACTGCGCACCTACGAGCTGGCCCGGCGCATCGCGCACGTTTTCGACGAATACGTCGTCTTTCGACCGAAAATGATTTTGGATTGGGACGCGGGTGTGGGAAAAGATTGGCAGTCAATCCTGTGGCGCGAATTGCAGCGCTCGGCGCCTCGTCAACACCAAGCCGCAATGGGATTGCAATTAATCGACGCCCTTAAGCGTGGCGATACATCGGTTCCCGAACGAGTCTCAATCTTTGGGATTTCGACCCTGCCGCCTTTTTACCTCTCGCTCATGGGAGAATTTTCGGTGCGTTGTCCAGTCCACCTATTCGTGATGGAACCGACGCCGGTTTGGTGGGGCGATGTTCGTTCGAAACGGGAAAAAGCGCGGGCAAAGCAACCAGAGCTCTTCGGGTTCAATGAAGAAGAAACAGGCGACAACGAGTTGCTCGCCGCCAACGGAAGACTCGGCCGTGATTTTCTGAACCTCGTCGCTGAGCTTACGCCCGCGGCCGAACGGGAAGACTTCATTTCACCGACAGATCAATCGCCGTCACCGCGCACCGTCTTGTTGGAAATTCAGAACGACATTTTTGAGCTGAAATCGGGCGCGCCGAAAAAGAAGCGAAACGTCGCGTTGTCCGACCGATCCCTGCAAATTCATTCTTGTCACAGTGTGGTGCGCGAGCTGGAAGTTTTGCACGATCAGTTGCTCGATCTTTTTCAGAATGATTCGGAGCTGAAGCCGAGAGACATCGTCGTGATGATGCCGGACGTATCCATTTACGCGCCGTTCATCGATGCGGTCTTTGGTGTGCCGGAAAATCCGAAACACAAGATTCCGTACTCGATCGCTAACCGGGAAGTGCGCGCCGGAAGCGGAATTATCGACACGTTCTTTCGCATTCTGGAAATTTTGCC
>QHPN01000217.1:0-2164 GCA_003219115.1 Verrucomicrobiota bacterium
CACGTGCACAAAATTCGAGAGCGGGAAGGCGATGGTGAGTGGAATGAAACGCAAGACATAGAGCCAGCTGACAAAACTGGCGATCACAAACAGAATTCCGTACCAGACATTCAGCGAAGCCAGACCAGAGACTCCCGTCCAATTCACCGCCTCCGGCAAGCGAGGCGCCTCGACGGCGCCACGTTTCAGAAAAACTTCCGAGGTGGTAACGAAGAGAACGCTGAGAGCGAGCTGAAACCACGGATTGAGCAAAAGCTCCTTGGCTTTTTGGATCATCGCAAAAGATGCAGCCGCTGCCGCAAGGCCGGTTCGGTTCGGGTCGGTTCGAAGTGCCACGCGAACAATTTGATCAGCGGATTAAGCCAGACGGAAGTGTGTTTCACGTAGATGTCCACCGGTTGCAATTGAAGTCGCAGACGTAGCTTCGGATCGTAATTAAACGGCGCGCAGGCGTAGCGACGCAGTCCGTTGGCCACCGCCCAATTCAGCAGATCACGAAACGTGACGTAATACAGATTCAGTTCATACGCGACCGAGTAGTCTAACCCGATATCATTGTCGTAGAGCGTTCCATCCCAGATGGTGCAAAAACTGAACGCCACCGCACGCGAACTCTGGCGCCAGATGAAATAGCGGAATTTCCCGGGCGCACTCCGACCCGCCTCGAGAAAGTATTCGCGAGTGAAAATCTCGAACTGGATCGCGCTGGTCTCAGCCACTGCAAGGTAGAGCGGATAAATTTCGTCGATGATCTGCTCGGCGTCAGTCCAGACTTCGAAACTAATCGCGGGCGAGGCACCGTCGGCGGCACGAAATTTCCGACGCAAATTCTTCCGGGTCGCCCGGCTCAGTTGCTTCATCGCGTACTCTTCGAAGGAAGCGAAGTTGAGATCGAGAATTAATGGTGGAAATCCGGTGACACGGACGTAGCCGGCTTGATTGAGACTGGAAAAAGCGGAACGCGTCCTCGCGGGGAAGTCTTTGAACCCTACCAGTCTAATCCCAACCCTGCCGGCATACTTTTCGACGGCTTCGGCGACGAGCGGAGTCGCGATTTCATCCGATTCCAGGGTGCCCATTTTTCCGTCCCCTACGAGACAGCCCGCCAAGGCTACGCGGCTTTTTAAAAAGCGCGGCCACTGCGTGCGCAGTTTCGCGACAAGTCGCGCAACCCTCGCACCTGCGGAAATAGCAAGGTCCTGACTGGCAAGAAGGAGTGGTTGCAACGCAAGCGGCCACTCATTTTCATCCAACACAAGCAGATACCGGTATTCAAAACCGCACCTCATCGTCTGCTCGATCAAGTCATAGTATTGGAAATCTTTCCAGCTGTCGGAAAAACCGCGGTCCCACAACTCCATCGGCACATCGCGAGCGTGTTCGAAGACGAGCACATGGCCGCGCGACAGGGTAAGCTTCGTTTCTGGCGCACGCGTGTCGGATGGCGTGCGCGCAGGGTGAGTCGTCATCCGTAAAGTTCGGCGGCGTTGGCAAATTTCGGCAGCACTGGGTCGTGCCGCGTCGGTTCAAGCAACTTCACCACACGACTGAAAATCGGATTCAACAAGGGCTGAGTATGTCTGACGTAGAGATCGAGCGGAGCCAGATCGCACCCGAGATGGAGCTTCGGATCGTAGTTGAGCGGGCTGCTGCAATAAAAGGTCAGGCGGTGATCGATCGCCCAGCGCAGAATGTCGCGCAGGGTGTAAAAATAAAGATGCAGATCGAGCGCGACGGAATAATCCAGACCGAGATATTCATCGTAGATCGTGCCGTGGTGCACCATACAAATGCTGAAAGCAATGATGCGCCGATCGAGCCGCCAGATAAAAAAGCGGACTCGTTCCGGCATGAGCTGGCCGAGCTTTGCCAGGTATTCCTTGGTCAGCTTTTCGAATTTCATCGGCGATCGCTCGTGCACCGCCAGATAAAGCGGGTAGACCTCATCCAGATATGGCGTGATATCGCTAACGATTTCGAGATCGATTTTGGCGGCGCGTTCGGTTTTGCGAAATTTTCGGCGTAAACTTTTGCGCGTGCCATAGCTCAAATGCGCGAGATAATCGTCAAAGTCGCGAAAATTCAGCGTCAACCGGGTCATCGGCATACTCGGCACGCGGGTAAACCCATTGGCTGAAAATCCGGCCAGGGCATCGCGGTATTT
>QHPN01000217.1:2233-7505 GCA_003219115.1 Verrucomicrobiota bacterium
CCTTCAAAGCGAGGGCACCGAGATGACCTTCACCGGCGGCGCAGCCGACCATCAGTACACGCATCGTTAGAAACTTCGGAAACTTCTTGCGAATCGCGTCAACCACGTGTCGGACCCCGCCGCGAATTCCTTCGACCAGGTTTTGCTGGACGAAAAAGAAAGGCTGAATGCCACGGACGTTGCCGGCGAGATCCCGCAGAATCAGATATTGGTATTCGAAATCGTTCGCCAGCGAGTCTTCGATGATTTCATAGAAGCGATGATCTTTGCAGCAGTCGCGGAAAGCGTTGCGCCAATCTTCGCACTGCTGGAGTTCGCCTCGTGAAACGACGGCAGCGCTTCCATCTTTGAAAGAAAACGTTGTCACCCCCTTACGCACCCTCCGCCACCGCGCGCTCCGGCCTTTTCTCGGCCCCCGTCAGTTCGACGCGCACGAATCCTTCGCGGAAATTGATGTCGCGCTGTGGACTTGGAATCTCAATGCCGGCTTCGCGCAACTTCCGCGCGATCGCGAAATTTAGATCGCTACGGAACCGGCGGGGCCGATAACTCATTTCCCGGCTCCAGACTACCAGCTCCAAATTGATCGAGCTCTCCCCGAAAGTCTCCAAAAATACCGTTGGCTTCGGCTCGTCCAGGACATGGGAATCTTCTCGCGCGACCTCGAGCAGGACATCTCGCACTTTGTCCAGATCGCTTCCGTAGGCGACACCCACCGGAATGCGAAAACGCACCCGCGGGTCGCCGTAGGTCCAATTCGTGACCGGCGAATCGATGAACTTGGTGTTCGGTACGATCATGGTAATGTTGTCGTTGGTGAGAATGACGGTGCTGCGGGCGCGAATTTGCTGCACCTGGCCTGCGACACCGGCGACCTCCACACGATCGCCGATGGTGATCGGTCGTTCTGCCAGAATGACGAGGCCGCTGATGAAATTGCTGGCGATATTTTGCAGCCCAAAGCCGATACCGACACCGACCGCGCCGGCAAAAACGGTGAGGGTGGCAAGGTGAATGCCGGCGTTGTCCAGGACAATGAAAACGCCAACAACGAGGACGATATTACTAACGATTTGGGAAACGGCGTATTGCAGCGACCGATCCAGGCCGCTGTTTACGAGGAAGCGGTTAAAGAGAAATGATTTTGTCCGCGCCGATATCCAAAAGACTGCGAGGAGGAAAGCGACGAGCAGGAAAATCTGGACGAGCGTAAGTGAGATGCCAGGCAACGGTTGATTCCAGGCCAGCGGAATACCGGCCGCGTTGGTGGCCGTGACCGTGAAAAAGATCAGCGTGGCAAGGCCGAAGATCGTCGGGATGATCGAGACGAAATTTTTGCCGAGTTTGAGTCTCGTAAGGAAACGGCGGAATAGCTCACTTTGAAACAACTTTGCCAGCGATAATCCGGCTCCAAAGAAGACCGCGAACGCAATCAGCCCACCAGCGGTAATGTAATTGCTGCCGATGTGAAATAGCGGTTCGGTGAGGTACTGCACTCTCTACACTGTGATTCCACAGGCGCGGCGCAACCAAAAACACGTGGCATCGGCATCTTGCCGATGAAATGCCCCGGGCTACTTTTGACTAGCGCCGTTGGCGCAAGCAGCCGAAGCCTTAGTATCAGGCCGCGAGAGGCTTCTAACCTTCCTTCGGCTTTGCTCGTTCCTGGATATATTTGATGACGTCGCCGACTGTTTGCAATTTCTCGGCGTCTTCATCGGGCACTTCCACCGAAAATTCCTCCTCGAACGCCATCACCAGTTCCACGATGTCGAGTGAGTCCGCCCCCAAATCTTCGATGAACGAAGCCTGCGGCGTGACCTGTTCGGGGTTAACGCCCAGTTGTTCGACGATGATGTCCTTAACCTTCTCTTCGATTGATTTGTCGGCCATAAAATTTTCGGTTTGTTCCGTCCGCCGCGATAACGCGGGCTGAACACGTTGGCAAGTAAAACAATTCAAGTTCTTGTCAATGAGAATGTGGAAGGGACCTCAGTGTCGCGACAGTCGCGGCGCTGAGGCGGTTTCTACATTGCAGACGACCGCTTTGTACTTCGCCCGTTACGCCCAATCCTTAGCGAAGGCGGGTCGTCCGTAATTGGTCATTACCCACCCTTGTTTGTTTTACTTCTCGATCTGATGCGGTACAAGAGAAGTGTGCCATCGGCCGGCGAACCGCTTGATCTAATTGACCTGAAGTTCCTTCCCGCATGGGTGAAGGAAGATTGGTCTGCGCCGCGGCGCGCCGAATGGGAAGAAGACCAGGAGCCGTGGCCCCGCGGTGGCGAGGGACCGCGCGATCGTCCACCTCGTCGCCCGCGTCGCGAACAAAAAAACCGCGACCGGCGTGATCGACGATCGCGCGACGAGCGCAAAACGCCGGACCGCGGAGATAGGAAACGTTCTCACGATTTTCCGGCGCGACGGGAGGCGCCTGCTCCGCCGCCGTTGCCGCAGCTCGAGGTTCATTTTCTTCCGCAAGCAGCGGCATTCGAAAATGTCGCAGCCCAGATCAAATCTGGTACGGTTGCCTATTCTGTTTACGCGTTGGCGCGTCTGTTTTTGCAGAAACCCGAGCGTTACCACGTCAGGGTAAAAACGAAGGACGCAAGTCTGCTTTTCCGTCTCGGCGAATCGAACGCAGTATCGACAAATCGCACTGCGCTCGAGGACTCCGCCTTTCGCCTGATGCGAGAAAAATTCTACGAGACTAAGGTGACTTTGAACGATCCAATCAAGGGTGACTTTAACAGCGTCGCGCGCGAACGCACTACCGGAACATTGCTCGGGCCGACCAACCACCACAGCTACCAGCCGCAACTTCGCCGCCTTTATGAGCAACGCTTCAGCCGGCGCATGAGTTTTCTCGATTTCCAACGCCAGATCGAGATTGTGGGCGATTCTGCGCTGGTCGAGCAATGGAAGGAAGAAGCGCGCAAGGTTACCACGTTCCTCACTCGCCAGGAAGAACCGGCTCAGACTTTCAACACGGAGGCTGAGGCGGACCGCCATTTTCGCGAGAAATATTTGCCCACCCTCATCACTGAGACACCGGAAGCGGAGATCGACGGCGTCACCAGTCGACGCTTGCCGGACCGCGGAATCGCGCGTCTGATCGAGAATGCGTGGTCGGCGGAAGTCCGCTCGCCTTCAAGCATGATGCAGGAACTGGCCGGCCGGTCTCGCGGCACCGGTCTGCAAATTTTTCGCGATCGACGAATCCGCGGTCTCGGATTCGGTCCGTCAGATTCTGGAAACGCTTAAAGCCTCACCGCGAATTAATCGGAAGGAGCTGGCCGAGAAATTGATCGCGCCGCAGACAGAACCGGCCGAAACCGAGAAAACGAAATTGTCGCTCGCGTCCGATCTGCACTGGATGATTCGAGAGGGCCACGTGATTGAATTCAACGAAGGCTCACTCGACTTGCCCCGGGCCAAACCACCGAAGAAGGAAGCTGGCGAAGGCGCTCCGGAGCTGCCGCCAGCGACGGCGGCAGCTACAACAGAGGGCTGTGAGAATTTGACTCTGCCGCCAGCGACGGCGGCAGCTACAACAGAAACGGCTTCGACAGAGATAGTAGCAACAGCGACGGTCATTCCGAGCGAAAATGCCGATCCGGCCAGGACCGAGGGCCCTTCGGAAACCTGATCAGCGCGGGTTCTGTAACGGCGGTCTATGACCGCCAAATCTTATCAATAATTGGGACGCCTCGGAGATGTGTCCCTGCCAGTTCGCGAACATCGGAAACGCCAGAGACTCTCGCGGAACTGGCAGCGGTTGCTGCGGAAACGGCAATTGCCGATACTAAACCCGCAGCCATTTCATCGGTTGTCTCGAGCAGAGTCGAGGCTGCCCCGGGCGAGACGAGTAGCTAACGATGCTCAAAACCAATCGCGCGTCATCCCGAGCCGCGCAGACGTCGAGGGATCTCACGAGTGTCCGGACGCGTCTGACCAATTGTGAGATCCCTCGCATTCGCTCGGGATGACGAGTGCGTTATTCCCCGACCACCTTGAGCTCCGGTTCGATCCCTTCCTGGCGCACTACACGGTTTTTTTCGTCAAGAACGAGAATCCGCGGCCGATGTTTCACTGCTTCTTCGGCGGAGTAGCTCCCGAAATTCATGATCGTGATCCGATCTCCGATTTTTCCCAGATGCGCCGTTGCGCCGTTCAGCTCGATTAGACCTTTATGCGGTTCGCCGTAAATGACATAGGTCTCGAACCGTTCGCCGTTATTTAGGTTGCCAACGAGAATCTTTTCATATTCGCGGAGATCAACCAGTCCAGCCAGATCAGAAGAAATGGTAAGGCTGCCTTGGTAATGCAAACTCGCGCCTGTCACCGTGCCGCGGTGAATTTTCGATTTCAGTATGGTCAATTGCATTGCGCCTGACCTCCCCGGATCCCCTCGTCAGGCCGCGATGACGCCGGCCTTTTTCAACGCGCGATATGCTCCGTTCTTGTTGATCGTTTTGAGCCCGCGCGCCGTCACTCGAATACGGACGAACTTCTTGATCTCGGGTACCCAAATGCGGTGCTCGTGCAGGTTGGGTTGAAATTCGCGCCGCACATTCTTAGTCACGTGCCGCCCGACACCACCTTTTTTCTTCGCCATACCACGGCGATGGATGACGCTGCCACGCGTGACGCGAGACCCGGTAATACTACAAATCTTAGACATAGACCGAAAGGTGGGGGCGATTGACTCAATCGCCCGGATTTGAATGGGGGCGTAAGGTGCGATGCGACCCCGCGCCGGTCAAGCGATTCTTCGTGACACACGAGGATCGGTGGGTGGAGGGACATGCTTCTGCATGTCCTGGACGCACGGAAGTGCGTCCCTTCGTCTGCGACGTTTTGGCGCCTTCTGGCGGGTTTAGCGGTTGAATCTTATCTTGCCTTGCTTCCTCGCTTGCGAAGCTGTCGCGTCGGTCTATGACTGCCGGTCGTAACCAGGTAGAGTATTTTCAGAGTTGAACAGCACGGCCACACTGTGGTCAAAGATTCTTCTGACAAGGAAACAATGAGTCGAAACGGCAATCGTAAATTACGGATCGGCATCGTCGGTGCCGGTGGAATTGTGAAGCAAAGGCATTTGCCCGGGTTCAAGCGCCGTCATGATGTCGAAATCGCGGCGGTTTCAAATTCTACTTATGAAAGCGCGGAGAAATTTTGTCAGGAAAACGTGCCCGGCGCGGTCCCGATCGCGAACTGGCCCGCCCTGGTTGCCCTGCCCGATATCGACATCGTCTGGATCGGGACACCGCCG
>QHPN01000218.1 GCA_003219115.1 Verrucomicrobiota bacterium
CCTCCCAGGATGGTCCGTTCACAAACGTATCGTTATGCCAGTCACCCACGTCGCGCATCGCCGGCGGGACCTGAAACGGGGTGGAATCGACTGTCGCTTTCGCGCCCAGATGCGTGATCATGCAATAATCCCACGCGTCGCCTTCCTGGTGACGCAATACAATGAAATGCCCCGGCATCGGGTCTTTCGGATTTGGCGTTTTCAACAGTTCGGCTAACTGCAGGGCTTTGCCGGGAGCCGCTTTGCCGAAGTAAACGTGATAAACGTCGGTCCGGGCTGGAGAAGAAGGGGCCGGTGATGCTTTTGCAGCGGGCGAACTTTGCGCCTGAACAAAGGCTGTAGGTAGTAATGCAACTAATGCGAGGTTTAGTAAACAAACGTTGATTTTCATTTTTGTTTTGGAAATGAGATTTAGAAGGTCACTCGTGATTGTGCAAGGTTAGATATCGGCCGGGGCGCAGCGCCAAAGTTGCCGACTCAGCTTCTGCTGAGCGTGCAGGGCCCTGGGCTTGTCGAAACGCTCTGTCTCCACTGGCATAACCGATGCTCGAAACAAGGCAGCTTGTGAAGATTCTGAAAAAAATCCTACTCATCGATCACGATACGCGAGTCACGCGCATCGTCCGGCGGGCTCTTGAGACCGCGGGTAAATATTCCATCCGCGAAGAACACGATGCCGCTTTCGCGATTCACGCCGCCCGCTGGTTTCGTCCGGACCTTGTCATGATTGATCTCACCACCTCTGCGACCGACGCAGAAATCATCGCCAAACAATTCCAAAAGGACCGAGACCTGTCTGAAGTGCCGCTGCTCTGCCTGGGCAACTTTATTTCGGCGCGGCAATTCATGTCTGCCGGGATTTTGCGTGGCTACAGTTTCCTGGCCGTACCGGTGAAAATCGACCAGCTGCTGCGCGGCGTTGAGCATCTGCTCTTCGGCAAAGATTGAGCAGCCACGATTAATCGCCAAACGTGTTAAAATTGGCCACCTGTTCTTTTTTTGGCGTTCTTTAGCGTGTTTAGCGGATTACCCGATTTGATCTTTGTAGGTCTGCGCGCTCTGCAGATTTTTGAGATCGTCTGGGTTATCGATTTTTAGCGCGAAGATCCAGCCTTCGCCGAATGGATCGGTATTAATCAGAGCGGGATTGTTGCTCAGCGCATCGTTTGCCTCGACTACCGTGCCTTTGACCGGCGCGTAAATGTCGCTGGCGGCTTTGACCGATTCCACCACTGCAATCGCCGCCTGGGCTTCCACCTGTGCGCCCACCTTGGGCAATTCGACAAAAACAACATCAGTCAGTTCCGCCTGGGCGTGGTCGGTAATGCCCACACGGATTTTTTCGCCTTCGCGCCGAATCCATTCGTGACTTCTTGTGTAAAGGAGATCGTCGGGAACATTCATGATTGTTTTTTGTAAAGCGGCTTTTTCTCGATCGTCGCTGGAAATTTTTGCCCGCGGATTTCTACTTCCAGCGGCGTCCCGATTTTCGCGGACCCGGCCGAGACATACCCCATTCCGATGCCGATGTTCAAGCTCGGCGAAAGGGTGCCACTGGTAATTTCGCCAACCCGGTTTCCGTTGCTGAACAGCGCGTAATGCGGTCGTGGTGGCGGCCCTTTCCCGTTCATTTTGAATGCGACCAGCCGTTCCCGCGCGCCATTTGTTTTTGTCTCCAGCAACTTGTCGCGCCCGGTGAACTGACGCTTCTCAAGATCGACGAAAAATCCGAGACCGGCTTCGATCGGATTGCGTTCGGCCGAAAGATCGGAGCCATTGAGCGGATAACACATTTCCAAGCGCAACGTGTCGCGTGCCCCCAGGCCGCATGGTTTGGCGCCATTTTTTTTTCCGCGCTCCAAAACGAGATTCCAAAACTTGGCAGCATCGTTTGCCCGGAAAAAAACTTCCACGCCGTCCTCGCCGGTATAACCAGTCCGCGACACCGAAACCGGCATGTTTTCAATGACGAAATCGCGTATGCAATTTCGGGCTGGCAGCTCGACATTCTGGCCCAACAACTCGTGAAAGAGACCGACCACGCGCGGTCCTTGAATGGCGACACCTCCGAAGTCCGCGCTACGATTCTTCGCTGATGGCAAGTTGGAAACTTGCCCCACGTTATGATCTTCCAGCCAGACAAAATCCTCTTCTACTTTCGCAGCATTGACGACGAGCAAAAATTCGGCGTCGCCGGTCCGGTAGACGATCAAGTCATCAATCACACCGCCGTTATTATTGAGAAGAAACGTGTATTGCCCCTGACCGACATCCAACTTGGCGACCTTATTGGTCAGCATGGTATCGAGCCAGTCGCACGCGCCAGTTCCCGAAACGATGAACTGTCCCATGTGGGAAATATCGAACATCCCGACCGCGTTTCGGACGCTGTGGTGTTCATCCACGATGCCGCTGTAATGCACCGGCATGAGCCAGCCGCCGAACGGGACCATTCGCGCTCCCAGCCGCACGTGTTCGCCGTAAAGCGGGGTTTTTTTCCAGGCGGTGCTGCTCACGCGACCAAGCTAGACTTCGCTTATAACAGCGCAAGCTTGCGCGAGGGAACATAGGCTCTTAGCCTGTGCGCCCAGCGGGCTTGTAGCCGGCTGAGATGAAACGGGCTTAACCCCATTCGGCGCACAGACTTGGAAGTCTATGTTCCGGAGTGAAGAATTGCGCTAGCTTCTAAAACACAATGACCTGGCTCGATAAACTCGAACGTCGCATCGGTTTTCTCGCCATCCCCGGATTGCTCCGTTACGTCGGTTTTCTTACTGCGCTTGTCTTCGTGCTCGAGAAAGTGAATCCCGGTTATCTCAACCTGCTCGATCTTAATCCTGTGGCCGTTATGCACGGCGAAGTATGGCGGCTGGTCACTTATATTTTCATTCCGCAAATGGCCAGCATGCTGCCATTGCCCGACTGGGTGAACGTTGCTTTTTACGTCCTTTTTCTTTGGTGGATGGGTAATGGGCTCGAATCGGCCTGGGGCGCTTTCAGGCTTACGATTTTCTATCTGATTGGCATGATCGGGACAACTGTCGCCGCATTTTTCTTTGGCGCGGCCTTTTCCAATTTCATGCTGACGACTTCGCTTTTCTTCGCCTTCGCTCAGTTCTATCCCGATCTCGTTATCTATTTCGCCTACATCCTGCCGCGCCTGGATTTCAGCCGCGATCTTGCTCCTGCAAATCTTCGTCGGTTCAATGCAGTTTCGCGCCGCCGCCATTTGCGCGATGGGGAACTATTTGATCTTTTTCGGACCGAGCATCATCCGCGACGCCCGTCATCGTCGTGATGTGACTACGCGCCGCCGCCGGTTTGAAATGCAAACGCGCGAAGCAGAAGTGGAAGCCTTGCATCGGTGCGCAATTTGTGGAGCGACCGAAGTGAGCGACCCGAATCTGGAGTTTCGGGTGGCGCGCAACGGTGAGGAATACTGCATCCCGCATCTGAGCCAGGCCAAAGCGGCGACGTAATTGAGCAGCAAGGGCTCCGGGTAGCGCGCGCGTCTCGGGTGCTGGTTTCCGCGTCTCGCGGAAACGATCTTTGTTTCGTTTGACGAACACGATGTCAGCAGGTCTAAGAAAAGTCCGCGACGACGAGACGTCGTCGCCAGCACGCGAGACGCGCGCGCTTCGCTTGACCATAATTTCGGCAGGCGCACACTAGCGTGATGGCCGACAAAAACGCTCCTCTCATTCCGCAAGAAGGATGGCATTGTCTCCATTTGTTTTACCGAATTGATTTCGCGCAATGGCAACTGTTCAGCGCCGACGAACAGCGCACTGCCAAGATCGCGCTCTCGGAGATCGTCCAGGAAATTCGCGCGACCGAGAAAACCCAGTTGCTTACGCTCAGCGTCGTTACACCGAAAGCCGACGTCGCCTTCATGCTGATCACGCCCGACCTGCACGCGGCGAATTTTTTTGAAAAACGCCTCGGCCTTGCTCTCGGCGCGGGCATCCTTGAGCCGGTCTACAGTTACCTCTCACTCACAGAAGAGAGCGAATATGCCACCACGCCCGAGCAATACGCCGAGACGCTCGCGCGCGAGCAAAATTTGAAATCGGGAACGCCGGAGTTCGAGGCCGCGATGAAAAGTTTCGCCGAACGGATGGCGCATTATCGGCAGGAACGCGTTTATCCGACGCTCCCGGACTGGCCGGTGGTCTGCTTCTATAATATGAGCAAGCGGCGCGGCGAACAACGAAACTGGTATGCCTTGCCGTTTGATGACCGCCGCAAATTGATGGGCGGCCACGCCAAAGTTGGTCGCGAGTTTGCCGGCAAAGTGAAACAGCTCATCACCGGCTCGACCGGCCTTGATGATGCCGAGTGGGGCGTCACGCTTTTTGCGCGCGACACTTTCCAAATCAAGAAGATCGTCTACGAAATGCGCTTTGATCGCGTCAGTGCCGACTACGCGGATTTCGGAGAATTCTTCGTCGGCATTCAATTGCCGCTCGATGAATTGTTCCGGCGCTTGCAGTTGTAGCTCATGCTCATGCTCGACCGCGAAAACCTGAGAATGAGCATGAGTTGAAAGGATGGGTGACAGAGCGGTCGATTGTGCACGCCTGGAAAGCGTGTGTGCCGCAAGGCACCAGGGGTTCGAATCCCCTCCCATCCGCTGATGACGCGGATCTGTAGCGGCGCTCTATGAGCGCCGATTTTGGGAAGAAGGTGCGACGGTCATAGACCGCCGCTACAGTACCGTCCCGTCCGACATCCGTAATCCGCGATTGATGAACATCCTCAGCGCAGGTCGCGCCGTTTCATCGTCTGCAATTCCTGCCGCAGTTTTACGATGTGCGCGCGCGGGATGACACCGCGGACATTTACAGAAGGATAAATGATGCAATCGCGCCCGATGACGGCGCCGGGATTTACTACCGCATTGCAACCGATCTCGGTCCGATCGCCAACAATCGCCCCAAATTTCGTCAAACCGGTCGGGATTATGCCATCGTCGGTAGCCACCGAAATTTCGCGGTGATCGAGTTTCACATTCGATAGGATCACACCGGCGCCAAGGTGCGCGCGAAAACCGAGAATGGAATCGCCGACATAATTAAAATGCGGCACCTGTGCTTCGTCGCACACGATGCAATTCTTGAACTCGCACGAGTTCCCCATCACCACGCCGTCGCCGACGATGACGTTCTCGCGCACGTAACAGCCGCTACGGATATGACACCTTTCGCCAATCCACGCCGGTCCTTTAATGACTGCGCCTTGTTCAACGATGGTGCCGCTGCCGATAAAGACAGTGTTGCTGATGAACGGCTTTCCCATCAACTGCCCGAGCACGGCCGGTTTCAGACGAAATTGCAGATAACTCGCGATTTGTTTGAGCGCGTCCCAAATGAAACGCTGATTTTCGAACAGCTTCGCGTGGGTGGTGTGCTCGAGTGCTATGAACTCGGCAGGCGCGAATTTCTGTTCAAGGCTCAGGGCCGACACGTCGGGTAATTTTTTGTCCGTCTTTGGTATCCCGCACTTCCCAGCCGCGGGCGTTTAATTCGCTCCGTAATTCATCACTTTTTTGCCAGTTTTTGGCAAGTCTGGCAAGTCGTCTCGCTTCCGCCAGCGCTTCAACCTCCGATGGCAAGGCTACCGTTTCAACGGCGTCGAGGGCAAGCACGCGATTAATTTCGTCCCACCATTGCAGCCAGGCCTTCGCCGCAGTCGCGCCCAGTTCGTTTGCGTCCATCGCGCGATTCGTTTCGCGAATGGATTCGAACAAAACGCCCAGCGCACCGGAAATATTGAGATCATCATCAAGTACGCGTTGAAAATCGTCGGTCGGCCCGGGTGTTCCTCTCGCTTTCTGCGACGCGCTGGTTTCGCGTAAGCGTTCCAGCCATTCATCAATTCGCGTTAACGCTTGCCGCGATTTGCGGGTCAACGCCTGCCGCGATTCTTCCATTCCGTCGAAAGTAAAATTCAATTGCACGCGATAGTGGACACGCACCAGGGCGTAACGCACTTCGCGCCCGCTGTATCCTTTGGCAATGACGTCACGCAGGGTGTAAAAATTGCCGAGCGATTTAGACATTTTCTGATTGTCGACCAGCAGGTGTGCGCAATGCATCCAGTAGCGCACAAATTTTTTCCCGGTCACGCCTTCGCTTTGCGCAATCTCTGCTTCATGATGCGGAAAAATGTTATCGACGCCGCCGCAGTGAATGTCGAGCTGATCGCCGAGCAATGCCGTGGACATGGCGCTACATTCGATATGCCACCCCGGCCTTCCCCGCCCCCAGGGCGAATCCCAGCCAACATCGCCGTCCTCTTCATCCCACGCTTTCCAAAGCGCGAAGTCGCCGATGTTTTCTTTCTCGTACTCGTCGCTGCGGACACGCCCCGTCGGCCGCAACTCTTCCAAATTCAAATGCGCCAGCTTTCCGTATTCGGGAAATTTATTGATGCGAAAGTAGACCGACTTGTCCTCCGCCTGATATGCGAGATCGCGTTTAATCAACTCGGCGATCATCTCGATCATGCGCGCGAGATAGTGAGGCTCGGTCGCGCCCGGATATTCATCGGCGCGTTTGATCCGCAAAGTGTCGAGATCTTCAAAAAATCCGCGCTTGAATGGTTCGGTGAAAGCGTTCAGCGAAATTTTCGCCTCCCGCGCCCCGCGAATGGTTTTGTCATCGACATCGGTGATGTTCATCACCCGATGCACTTTGAAGCCGCGCATTTCGAGGTGCCGCTGCAACAAATCTTCGAAAATGTAGGCGCGAAAATTTCCAATGTGCGCGTTGCTATAAACCGTCGGTCCGCAGGTGTACATCGAGACATTCGGCGGGTGACGCGGGGCGAACTTCTCCAACGCGCGGGAGTAAGTGTTGAAGAAATGGAGAGCCATCTCAGCAAGAGGTGTAATGGAGTAATGAAGTGATGGAGTAATGGAAAAGGCGGAATTTGAAATTCATGACGCCACTACTGCAGCACTTCATTACTCCATTTTCACACTCGCCACCGCGATCGCGCTCATTCCTTCCCCACGGCCGATTGCTCCCAGCCCTTCGTTCGTTGTCGCTTTGATGCTGATCGCCTCCGCTTTTACGCCGAGCGCGGCGCCGATTTTTTCCTGCATTGCCGGGATGTTTGGCGAAATTTTCGGCGCTTCGGCCAGCAGAGTTGCATCCACATTCACGACCCGCGCATTTTTTCGCGCGGCGATGGTCGCAACGTGTCGCAAAATTTCGATGCTGCTGATTCCGCGAATCGCTTCGTCCGTGTTCGGGAAGTGTTTTCCGATGTCGCCGGCGCCGAGCGCGCCAAGGATGGCATCGGCGATGGCGTGGGAAAGAACGTCAGCATCGGAGTGTCCTTCAAGTCCGCGGTCGTGCGAAATCTCAATGCCGCCGAGAATGAGTTTGCGTCCGCTTACCAGGCGATGCGCGTCGTAACCGATGCCGCAGCGAAACGCGCTCACAATTTCAAATCGATCACGCTGTTCGACGCGATGATGCTGTAACGTTCGGACATGTCAGTGCGCGGTTTCATTTCTACCGAACCGCCCGCTGTTTCCACCAGAATCCAGCCCGCCGCTACATCCCACAGACTAATTCCCTGCTCGATGTAGGCGTCGAGACGGCCGCACGCGACGTAGGCCATGTCGAGCGCGGCGCTGCCGAGCAGCCGGCATTTGCGCGCGCGATGCACCATCGTTTGCAGCAACGGAATGCCAGCTTCGATGGTGACGCCTGTTTTCGACAGACCAACTGAAACGATCGCCTCCGCCAAATCCGCCCGTTCGCTCACGCGAAATTCGCGTCCGTTCAATTTCGGTGCAGTTCCTTTCTGGCCGATCCAAAGTTCGTCGCGGATCGGATCGTAAATCGTGCCGACGATGATCTCGGCTTTGCGGCGCAACGCAATCGAGACGCAAAAATGCGGGATGCCGTAATAATAATTGACCGTCCCGTCGAGCGGATCGACCACCCATTGAAATTCGCTCGCTTGATCGCCGACGATTCCTTCTTCGCCGTAAAGCGCGTGCTGCGGAAATTCCTCGAGCAACGATTTCGTGATCAATTCCTGGGCGCGGATGTCGATCTCAAGTTTGATGTCGTGCTTGGTGGCTTGATTCACCTGTTTCGGTTTCTCGAAATTCTGCCGCAGCATTTCGCCGGCAGCGCACGCTGCTTTGACCGCGGCATCGAGGTAATGCTTCATCCGGGAGATTAGCTCGCACAAAGAAGACAAAGTGCACAACCGAAAACGACTTTCAGTGTTCGACCGCAAATTGGAGGGGCGAGTTCCGCGAGCCCGCCGGCGTGGC
>QHPN01000166.1:0-3947 GCA_003219115.1 Verrucomicrobiota bacterium
AATCCAAAAAGCCGTTTGCCCTGTTCGGTCGCGAACAGGTCGGTCATGAATCCCCAGAAGACGGCGGTCGCGAAAAGATTGAACACGCTGACCCAAACAAAGAAGCATCCGTCCACCCATGGTTGCTTTCCAGGCGGCACGTATCGCATTAGCACGAAGAAAATAATTAGGTTCAGGATGAAAAACCGATAAGCGATCGGAATGAATCTCCGCCGAGACATTCGCGCCACAATCGTGGAGAAGAGCGCGTTGGCCACAATCATCGCGACAAGGACGACAGTGAACATCCACCAAAGGTTTTCAAACTGTTGTGCGCCAATGTTATCGCGAATCGGCCGGATCACGTAGTAGCCGGCGAGGACGACGAAGAAGAAAAAGAAGCCGAGCCATAGCGCGCGGATTTCATTCGGCTTTACATCGACGATCTTTTGCAAAACTCGTTTCATTCTAAACCGTGTCATCCCGAGCGAATAAAGCCCGTCCGGCTCGGACCGAAGGATCCCGAGGAAGTTACCTTAAAGATTGCGCCCGCGGGAGTCATGTGGCATCGGCTTCCAGTCGATCTTCTGAGCAGCTCATCGGCAGGATGCCGATGCCGCTTTTGCGTGAGTTCAGTTTGGTTCGTCATCCCGAGCGAGAGCGAGGGACCTCTCCTACTTCGGTGACGCCTTCCGCAGTTGTGAGGTCCTTCGCTGCGCTCAGGATGACATGGCTTTTTGTTTTTGCCACGCTACGAGCCATTTCAGCTTCGCGTCCGACCAAACAGCCGCGGTCTTCGGGCTTCGTCATTCCTTCGTCATCCGTCATTCGTGTTTCGTCATTCCGCCTTAAGGCGGTAAGCACTTCCGCTTCGCGTTCCGCCGTCAGACCCGCTCGCAATTTCGCCTGTCGTTCCGGCTTTTGCGCTTTGAACCAGGTGAGCGAATCGCGCGCGGTATCAGCAAGCGGTCGAAACGTCAGGCCTTTCGCCAACGCGCGACTGATATTCGTGCGCGACAATCCCAACTCGTCGCCGGCCCACACCGGCATGTCCGACCACGCTTCGACTTTTTGTTGTTTAAGAAATTCCGCGTCGGCCCAGGTGAATGTCGCATTCGAATTCAGAGCGCTTTTGATTCCATCGAGCATGCCGCCGATGCCGAGTTCCTTCGCCGGTCCGGTCGCGTTGTAGATTCCAGTATCGCTATTTTCAACCATGCGAATGGTCCACTCCGCCAGATCACGCCCGTCGATGAATTGGACCGGATCGCTCGGATTTCCCGGCGCCAGAACTTCGCCGCCGCGATCAATCCGCACCGGCCAGTAGGTGAAACGATCGGTTTCATCGCGCGGACCGACAATCAGCCCCGGCCGAATAAGCAGCGATTTTCCGGGAAACCATTTCTCTGTCTCCTGTTCGCTCAATGCCTTAAGCGGCCCGTAGGTCTTGAATCCGGAGGCCCTCATCGCTTCCAACGTCTCCTTGTAGGGATCGGCGCCTTCGTATTTCGCCAGCGGCGCATTTTCATCCGCACCGGTGCTGGTGTCGGGGTAAACCGAAATAGTCGAAATGAAGACGTAACGATCGACGTTCCCCTTCAGAATCTGGGCGGCGTCGCGGACCCAGGCTGGCAAAGTCGTCGGATTATCGATACAAACGTCCCACTGTTTTCCCTTCAAGGCATCGAGCTGACCGTTCCTGTCGCCAACCAATTGCTCGACTTCCTTCGGTAGTTCGCCGGGGTGCGTTTTGCCACGATTGAAAACGGTAATCTTATGTCCGCGGCTCAATGCATATTTTATCTGGAACGGTCCGGTGAAGCCGGTGCCGCCGAGGATGAGAATGCGTAAAGGCTTCACGGAGTTTGCGCCGAAGAGATTGCTCGGTTTTAGATTCAGACCAAACGCGCCGGCAGTGGCGACCTTGATGAAATGACGACGAGTAGTGTTGATTGTATTCATGTCATGTCGAGCGACCGGTCACGCCGTAGCCTACCCGCAGGCGGAAGTCGAGGCTGCAACGTAGCCGACATGGTCGGTGAGGCTAGGCTTTACATCTCTTGCTTCTTACTTTGTTCGTGCGTGGCTCGACGGAGTCTCGCCCTACCAATTTCGCGCCGCGCATTGTCGTAGGGCGACGCTCTGCGGATGCGAAAATGCGTCAGCACATGATCGAAGCGGTGTCGAATTTGCAGGCGCGTTCGAACAAATCTCTGGTAGGGCGACGCTCCGCGGAGCCGGGGGCGAAAATTTCAAATCAGGCAATGCCTATCGGCTACCAATCGCGCTCGTCCCGGTCGTTGGTAGGGCGACGCTCTGCGGAGCCACTCCTTAATTCCACCAAGATAGTTCGTTGAGGATGCCTTGATAAGGCCAGCGATCAGGATCAGTAACCAATCCGGCGCGCACTAGGTTTATCCGCACATAATCCCATTTTTCGGAATAGCTCTCATCTCGCCGAAGTCGGTGATGAAAGCTATGCGCTTGAAAAAGGGCTTCGAGTTTTCTCAGCCGGCCGCGCAACCGACGTTTCCAGAATGTAATCCAGTCTTCAATCTCGTGATCTTCATTATTGGGCGCGCAAAAGAAATGAACGTGGTCCGGCATGATCAAATAAAAGCCGACCAGCCCAACTTGAAGCTTCAAGCCATGAATCAATTAATGCTGCGTGAACAATAGGGTTATCCAATACGGGTTTCCGTTTTCGGCTACAAACAGTGACGAAAACAATTGTCGGTTGACCTCGAAAAACAAAAACGCCTTCAGCGGGACGCCGACGATTGAATCGTTGATACATGTTCAGTTATTGGCTCGACGGAGTCTCGCCCTACCAAAATTTTGCGCTTACCCGCTTCTGTTGGTAGGCGACGCTCTGCGGAGCCAGCCTGGCTGTATTCATATTCGTATTCATCTTCCGGTAGAAAATTCCCTCGAATGGCTCGACGGAGTCTCGCTCTGCCAAAATTTTGCGCTGCTTGGCTTCTGTTGGTAGGGCGACGCTCTGCGGAGCCAAACACAGTTCATCTTAAACGTTCATTTTGGTCACTCACAACCAAACCCGGAGCTTCGGCCAGAGCTCGCGCAATGAAATCTTCAGATCGCGACAGACGAAAACGTGAAGACGCTGCTCGTTCGGCATCGCCCACGGACTAGTTTCGACTGGTCCGCGATCTTCAACCGAACGAAATTGTTCGCGCTCGTCGGTCGCGTCGTCATCGAGCACGAGCATGATCTCGCCGGTGTAGCTGCCTGGCCCCCAATAGAAATAATTTTGGTGTCCGCTCAGGGCTGGCGGTAATCCGTATTTCGGACCGAAGAGATCCACCGCGCCGGCTTCGCCGTAATTCTGACAAAAAATCGCGGCCCGTTTTTGCTCATCTGGAGCCAAGCTGCGGTAAACCCGTGCGACCGATTGCGCCATGTCTTCCCAGCCGAATTGATCGGCAAAAAGTTGGGGCAAGGCAGCGGTGTGAGACGTTTCCGTGCGCGGCACCTCGAAATGAATCGTGCGCATATAAGAAAGCAGCTTGTCCGGCGGCAAAATTGGAAGCACCACCGGAGCGAGAGTGCCGGCGGATCCGAGAATGAGGACGGCGATTGCCGGTCTGAGCCATCGAACCCGCAGCGCGAACATCCTTTCGAAAGCCACGCCGCCGGCGGAAAACAACATCGGGTATGCTCCGGCGAGATAATAATTCTTGCCGTGCATCAGGATAAATTCGACCAGCGCGAATAGGTATGCGAAAGCGATGACGCGGTAGCGGCGGCCTTCGCGGGAAACGAGCAGCCAGATCAACCCGCCGAACCAGAGCGGAAACGTCGCCGGGTTCATCAACGTGATTTGTTGCGAGAAAAATTCCCACGGTGTGAGGACGACGTTTTTGTTGCTCTGCGCAATTCCGTGGAGCAGGACCAAAGTTGGCCAGCCGCGCTGAATTTGCCAAATGATATTTGGCAGAGAGAAGCAT
>QHPN01000166.1:3983-5073 GCA_003219115.1 Verrucomicrobiota bacterium
TCCCGCGAGATGCCGACGTTCCGGCGTTAACAGGATCGCAAGCGCAATCGCGACGCCGAAGAAAGCCATCGAATGTTTGTTTTGCAGTCCGAGACCGATGACCACCCCGAACCAAAGCCACGTGCGCAGCGGCGCGCCATTAACAATGCGGACCAGAAAAAAAATCGCGCCGGTCCAGAACAATGGTTCGTAAACGTTGGGCGAATAGAAATTGCCAGTCGCCAGGAAGAACAAACTTCCAAGCATGCCGGTGCAAGCAAGGGTGATCGCCCACACCCTGCCGCCCAGCTCTCGCACAAGTATTCCGGTCAGACCGATGGTAAGCGCGCTCGCAATTGCTGGCAAAATGCGCACGACAAAGAGTGAGCTACCGAAGAGAATCATCTCAACTCGCAGGAACCACGCACTCAGCGGCGCGAAATCAACGTAACCCCAGTCCAAATGGCGTGCGCAGGCGATGAAATAGAGTTCATCGCGAAAGTAGCCGTAGCCGCGATTGGTAAGCAGATGAATTGCCAAGGCCAGCAAAGAAAGACCGGCGATGACTTTGGTGTGCGCCGCGCGTGTCTGCCATTCCATCGCGCCCTTCATGTCTTCGATGTAGAGCGAGCGCGAATGTGCGTGCGCGCGCTCTTCCGCAAGCTGTTTTCAAAGTCGAAAAAAAGTTCTTGCCGAGGTCTGCATTTCGTGGCATACGGCAATCCGTGCCAAGGAGGGTTCGTTCAAGCGTGGCGACTGCTGCGCTCTTGATCATTTTTACCACCATCGCCTACGCCCAGACGCTCGCGCCTCCCAAGCTTGCGGCAACCGCCAGCCAACCACCACCGGGGAAAAAGGATTCCATTCAGGTCATTACCAAGGAAACACCCGAAGTGATCGTGAGAGAAACGCCTCAGGTGATCACCAGAGGAGCGCAGGTAGTCACGAAAGAACCGCAGGTGGTTACCAGAGAACCGCGGGTAGTCACGAAAGAAAAACAGGCGGTCGCGGCGAAGGAAATGCCATCAGTAGCGACGAAGCGAATGCCGGAGGTGGTTACCAAGCCCGCGCCTCAGGTTGTTAAGAAGGCACCGAAAATAATGACGCCGAT
>QHPN01000167.1 GCA_003219115.1 Verrucomicrobiota bacterium
AATTGTTGCCGGAATATCTCGGGCTGCCGTTGATCACCGGTTGCACCAGCGAATCGCTCGAGCCGGGTAAAATTGTTCAATCCGTCGAGGCCAAGGCGGCCCTGGAACTACTGCGTCTGAGCGCGGGTAGTTTCATGCAAACCCGTTTCCAAATTCGCGAAATCGACCTCTCCAAAGGCTACTGCCTGGTCGTAACGGACAAGAATCACACTCGAGTCACCGTCGGATTCGATCAGCTCGAAAAACAGATTCAGCGGCTCGAACAATTCCTGGTTTATGCCGACGATTCCCGGCGCGATATCGAAACGGTCAACTTGCTGGTGCAGCGGAACATCCCGGTCACGTTCATGAAACCGCCTGCGGAAGTCATTAACGACACCATCGATCCGGAAGAGACGCCTCGCATTATGAAAGCGATTCCGGTGCATCCGCCGACTCCGCCGTCGGGAAAGGGAAAATCAGCGCCGCCAGCATCAGGGAAAAACCAAAACGGACCGCAACCTTTTTCATTGCAAAAACAAAACTTAGAAAAGAAAGAGCGAATCGGAAATGGCCAGTAATGATCTGATGGTGGGGTTGGAAATTGGGACGTCTAAAATTTGCGTCGTTGTCGGCGAAACGCGTCTGGACGGAACGACGAAAATTTTGGGCGTCGGGCAGGCGCCTTCGCGCGGCGTGCGCAAGGGCGAGATCGTCGATTTCGAGACGGCGATGAAATGCGTGCTGGAAGCGTTAAGCGACGCCGAAACGAAAAGCGATGTGATGATCAAGGGCGTTTATGTCGGCGTCACCGGTGCGCACATCCAGAGTTTTAACAATCGTGGCTGCGTCATCCTGCCGGATGATCACGATGAGATCGATGAGCAGGACATCGAGGACGTGAAGATCAATGCCCGTGAAGTGAGCATTCCGGCGCAGAATGCGTTTCTCCATTCCATCATTCAGCACTATCACGTCGACGGCCAGAATGGCGTACTCAATCCCATCGGCATGCTTGGTCACAAGCTGGAAGCGGATTTTCACATCATCCAGGGTGTGCGCACTCGTATTCAAAACACCATTCGCTGCGTCAAGGAACTGCCCTTGGAGGTGGAAGATGTCGTCTTTAATCCGCTAGCCTCCGCTCAGGTGGTCCTGGGCCAACAGCAAAAAAACATGGGAGCGCTGGTGATCGACATGGGAGGCGGTATCACTGATTACATTCGTTATGTCGATGGCGCCGTACAGCAGAGCGGTACTCTCGGCATCGGCGGTGATCACATTACTAACTATATTTCGATGAGGTTGCGCATCCCGATGGCGCGCGCGGAAAAGTTAAAAATCGATGAATTGTCTTCCTGGGGAAACGGTGGTGTTAAAGGATGATTCCGGTTTCGCCGGCAAGGAAGTGGAACGCGAGACTCTCAATACCATCATTCATTTGCGCCTGCGGGAGACACTCGAGCTGCTCAGGCGGACGCTGGAGGAAGAATCGTTCATTAATTTTATCGGCGAAGGCATCTTCATCACCGGCGGCTGCAGCCTGATTCGCGGCATTGATAATTTGGCCGAGGAAATTTTTGAAATTCCGGCGCGAATCGCTCACGCCCAGACCATGTCAGGGCTAACCTCTGCCTTTCAGAACCCGCAGTTTTCCACCGCGATCGGACTGATCAAATATGCGCAGGCGGTGCAGGCTGAGCGGCCGCAACGGCGCGGATTTAGTCGCATTTTCAGCCGTTTTATTCCCGGAATGCGATGAAGTACGGCAAAGACGTCCATATCGTGTCATCCCGAGCCGCGGAGACGGCGAGGGACCTCACAATGTTCGAACACGCTAACGAGCTTTGTGAGGTCCTTCGCTGCGCTCAGGATGACAGAAGTAGCGCAGGCATCTTGCCTGTGGGGCCAATGGGCATCTTGCCCTTTGATAGAGGAACGCGGATCGGGGTCATGGCTCTCGCCCCTCCAAAAAAAGCAAAATCAACATTTTCTAACGATAACTAGACAAGGAAGAACCACATGATTCAACTAAGCCGAAACTACAGTCTGCCGGAACGAGAAGAGCAAATCATCCCGATCAAAGTGATCGCGGTGGGAAGCGCCGGGTCCAATGCGCTGGATCGCGTTGTGCTCGATGGGATGGACAAGTCCGATCTCATCGCCGCCAATACCGACGCGCAATCCCTCGCCAGTTCGGTGGCAGCCGTGAAAGTGCAGCTGGGACGGTCGATTACTCGCGGACTCGGCACCGGCGGCGATCCCGACCTTGGATTCGATGCCGCGCAGGAAGCAGCCGATGAAATCCGCCAGGCTCTGACGCAAGCCCGGCTGATCTTTATCTGTGCCGGTCTCGGCGGGGGCACTGGGTCCGGAGCAGCGCCGGTTATCGCCCAAATCGCGCGTGAGATGGGCGCGCTCGTAATCGCATTCGCGACTGTGCCGTTTACCTTCGAAGGAAAACGTCGTGCTGCTCAGGCTCGTGATGCCCTTGCCCGTTTGCACGAATCTACCGACGCCATCGTCTGTTTCGAAAACGATCGCATGGCCGACATGGTGGCGCCTAAAGCCGGTATCCATCAGGCTTTTGCGGTCGCCGACATGACAATCAGCCAAAGTTTGCGTTCGATTGTAAATCTGATCCAGCGGCCGGGAATCATGCGCATCGGTTTCGATGATTTGCTCGCAGCACTACGCGGTGGCGGCGGACGTTGTCTCTTTGGTTTTGGCGAAAGCGATTCGGATAATCGCGCACATCAGGCGCTGACACAGGCGTTGAAGAATCCGCTGATGGATCGCGGGCGCCCGCTCGCTGATGCCTCGAGCGTGCTGGTGCAAATCACGGGCGGTCCCGGCATGACCCTGTCGGAAGTAGAAATCTTGATGCGCGAATTGAACAAACACATTGGCGAAGATACGCAGCTTCTTTTCGGGACGGCGATCGACGGTCGGATGGGGGATCGGATGAGCGTTACATTGCTCAGCTCGCTGCCCGTGGCGGAGGCGGAGATTGCGGCGCGGAAATCAAAGCGCCGGGTGGCCGCCCCGCCGCCGGAGCCGGTGATCGAAACGACGACAATCGAGTCGTTCGTTGAACCAAACGTGGCAGAAACCTGTGAAGGCAGCCGTGTCGGCTGCACTTCCGAGCCCCACCCGGAACCGGCGCAGCCTGTTTTCCGGGAACCGGAAATTTTGCAGTCCGAGCCAGTGATCGAAGAAAATTTGCCGCCGCGCGAAATGCCTGAGGTGCCGCCTTTAGTCGAGGCGCAAATGGAAGAGGAGATCGAACCTGCGCCTCAGCCGCGGGCGCCGCGAATCATTCCCCCGAAAAAGAAACCCCTAATCGCGCCAAAGGCTGAGGCTGAAAACCCGAACCGCGAAAAAGCTGCCGCCGCGCGTCAGGAAGTGTTGCAGTTTGAGCCGCTCACCCGCGGTCGTTTTGAAAAAAGCGAGCCGACGATCGTGGAAGGGCAGGACTTGGACGTGCCGACGTTCCTGCGGAAGAACATTCGGGTGAAATAACCGACGCCGAAGCTCGCCCTTTCATTAACACCGGCCTTCAGGACGGTGATGTTCGGCAACGATGGACATAAGCCGTTTCAACGGCTTTGCTCATTTGCCAATCGCACTCTTATTAGCACCGGCCTTTAGGCCGGTGCATCCCAACGGGAGATGGACATGAGCCGTTTCAACGGCTTACCCTCTCTTCCCATGTCCGTGCACTCCTACTCCCGCTGCTGGGTGCATCTAATCTGGGGAACCTTGAACCGCGAAAAGCTGCTCCCCAAAGAGGCCGCGGCACGCCTGTCCCGTTACCTAACTGAATACGCCGACACCAAAGGCCTTTACATGAAGATCAATTACGTGAACGCCGACCACGTTCACACGCTTATCGACCTGCCGACCGGCACGTCCATCGAGGAACTGATCCAGTTTCTAAAAGGAAGTTCTTCTCACTGGATCAACGCGAACAACGTTCTGCGCGAAAAATTCGCATGGGGAAGAGGCTACGGAGTTTTCTCGGTTTCGGAATCTAATGTCAAACAGGTCGCAGCCTACATTGCCGGGCAAGAAGAACATCACCGAGTGCGGACGTTCG
>QHPN01000015.1 GCA_003219115.1 Verrucomicrobiota bacterium
CCGTCTCGGATAAACCGGCGCTCGCGGTGCAGGAATATGTTTCAGGACTAGTTCGAGCGTTGCGAAGCGAGCTCGATCACAAAAATCTGAACCGTGATGTCGATGCCTTGCGCGACAAACCGATGACGACGGAAGCGCTGGCTCGTTTCATCCTTCAAGGCAAACCGGCGCCTTTGCGTGTTCGTCTACATGAACGCGACGATTTTTTTGCCGAAGCCTGGAACACTGGTGACATGTTTTTGGGCATCCGCGAATCATTCAGTGCCGCGCACCGTTTGCATGTCCCTTCCTTTTCCGATGTTCAAAACGCGGAGCTGTTTGGGAAATGCAACAACCCGCGCGGCCACGGCCATCGTTACGTGGCGGAGGCCACAGTCGGCGGCAAATATGATGAACGTTCTGGCACGCTTGCCAATTTTGGGGAACTCCGAAGCGTACTGCGTCAAGCCATCGCGCCGTGGCGCGACAAACATCTCGATCTCGAAACGAAAGAGTTTCGCGAACGACCCTCGACCGGCGAAAATATTGTCCGCGCGTTGTGGCCGAAGATCGATAGTGGGCTTCAGCAACGCTTGGTGCGCCTGCGATTGTGGGAGACGGAAAACAATCGGTTCACTTTGCGCCGGACGTAGCACGGCCATCTACCGTCGGTCCGGGCTCGGACCTGTGGGGCCAACGGGCATCTTGCCCGTTGAAGACTGCGAGAGTCCGTAACGGCGTTCTATCAAACGCCGAATTTATTTGTTACAGCGGTCGGAGACCGCCGCTACAGTATTAGCATGGTCAAAGGATTTAGCAGCGATATCACTGTCAATATCATCGCGTCGATCATCGCGTCGCTTGTCCTACTCGCAGCCGGCTTTCTCTGGGGAAAATACAAGGAGCGACGCAAATACGGTCGGAATCTTGAAGAGTACGACTTCTACCCGTTCACGATTAATCGAGAGAATTTTCCCGAGTTTAATCTCAAGGATTTCCGGCTGGGTATGCATTATTTCCTGAAGAACAATGACTACACTGCGGCGCGACAGCTGATATTCATCGGCGAGCAAAACAATGTGCGCGCCCAGCTCGAGCCTTCGGAACAAAAAGTCTACGCGAGGCTTTTCGAGAAATACGAAGGCAGAAAAATCGCCGACGACACGACAGAGTATTTGGAAAATTATGTTCGAATTGTGCGTTTAATCGGAAAGTCGTTTCCGAATTCCGGCATTGAGATTTTACTGCACAACCTTGCCGATCCGTCGCATTCACTCATCGTCTTGGAAAATAATGTCACCGGCAGACATCTGCGCGACGGTACTACTAACCTTCTGATCGATTTGAAGAAGCGTCAGCTTCTGCACGAGGACAAGTTGAACTATGAGCTGAAGATTGGTGCGCGGAAGTTCAAGTGCACTACCATTCCGATTTTGCGCAAGGAATTCGGCATCGTCGGCGCAATTTGCATTAATATCGATGCAAATTACCTCACCGAGGAAGTAATGCAGAACAAAGAGCGGATCGAAGCTTGGTTTAAGAATTTCTGCCGTACCGATATGCAGCTGGACGAAAACATTCTGAGTAAGGATGACTATGCCAAGGCCATGAAAGGCCAGCGGCACTTCAAAGACGAAGCTTTTTAGTAATTTCTCGTCGGCTTCTCGTTCATCTCATTCCCAAACTGAGTTCGGTACGTGTTTTGCGTTGTCGTGCTATTCCCATTTCATTAACACCTCGCTTCAGCGAGGGGCATGACAGAGGCTGTTACCACAACCGCTTTAGCTGTTTACTCGCTCACTGAGAAAAACCGCTGAAGCGGTTGGGCCTCCTCAGTCGTGGCTAAATGATCTGCCGAGATATGATACCATCAGAGGCGAAATAGAGCTTCGGGAAAAACGAGGTTCCCAAATTGGAGTTTGGGAACCAGAATGTAAGATCGCTTTCCCAAAACATGAAACGATATCTCATCACCGGTGCCAGTCGCGGGATCGGCCGAGCCATCGCACTAAAGCTGGCAGCGCCGGATGTGATGCTCTTGTTGCATGGACGTGACACCGTCGCGCTGGCTGAAACATGTCGGGCAGCAGACAAGAGTGGTGCGAAAACCGCGAAATTAATTCACGATCTCGCCACTTTTCGCGGTATCGACGATCTGGTCGCGGAGGTCGGACACAAACCGATTGATCTGCTCGTGAATAACGCGGGCATCGCAGTGGTAAAACCATTCGCTGAAATCACGCGCGAAGAATGGGAGCAAACCATCGGCGTCAATCTGATCGCGCCCTTTTTTCTGATCCAACATTTCGCTCCGCGAATGCCGCCGGGCTCGAGTATTGTCAATATTTTGTCGATTGGCGCGAAAACCGCATACCCAAACTGGAGCATCTATTGTGGCAGCAAATTTGCGCTTGAAGGATTGTCGACCGCGATCCGTGAAGAACTTCGTTCCCGCAAAGTGCGAATGTTGAATATTTATCCAGCCGCCACCGACACTGACATCTGGAATGCGGTTTCCGGTGACTGGCCGCGCGAGCAAATGATATCTGCTGCCGATGTCGCTGAGGCTGTCGCTTACGCCATTGGTCAGCCGCCTGCGGTGACCATCGAAAACATCACGCTGTCAAACACCGCCGGCACCCTATAGCGGCGCGCCCTCGCCGTAATGAGGTCAAGTTTCGAGGGTGCCGCGCTGTCGGCGCCCAAATATTTGGAACACGACCGCGCGTGTCCATCCAGAGAATTTCTTACCCAGCTACGCTTCCAAAATCTTGCGCGCTCGCTCGAGTGCAACATCGATGTTCGCACAAATATTATCGAGACCGATCCGGTCCACGAAGCCGGAATGAAACAGCACTTTCATTGGCTGCGGTTGCACGCCGCTGAGGAGAAGCTGGGTTCGTTTACGATGAAATTTATCCAGCGCAATTTCGAGCGCGTGTAAACCGGTAGCATCGATCGCTGGCACCGCGCGCACGCGAAAAATCACGACCCGCGGTATGCGTGACGCGCGCGCTAACGCGGATTCGAGCTTCTCTGCTACGCCGAAGAAAAACGGTCCTTCGATTCGGAAAACGAGAACGCCTTCCGGGACATTTTTTTCACGAATGGAATCGCTTCCAAGTTCCAGCTCGCTTTCCGGCGTGACCAGTCGGATCTGCGTGATCTCTTCCATTCGCTTGACGAACAGCACGCCCGCCATCGCCAGGCCGACACCAACGGCAATGGTGAGATCGAAAGTGACCGTCAGAAGAAAGGTTAGAAGCAGAACAAAAAAATCGGCCTTTGGTCCGCGGTAGAGTTCTGGGAAATTGTCCCATTCACCCATGCGATAGGCGACGACAAAGAGAATGGCACTCAAAGCTGCCAACGGAACAAATTTTGCCAGCGGCGCCGCCATCAGCACGATGATCACCAGCGTAACGGAGTGCACCATCCCCGCGACCGGCGTTTTCGCCCCGTTGCGAATATTGGTTGCGGTTCGCGCAATCGCACCGGTGGCAGAAATGCCGCCGAAAAACGGTGTCACGATATTGGCGAGTCCCTGGCCAATCAATTCCTGGTTTGAATCGTGCCGTGTCTCGATCATCCCATCGGCAACCATCGCCGAGAGCAGCGATTCAATCGCGCCGAGCGCCGCGATGGTGAGTGCAGGCGCCATCAATTCATAAATTTTGGCAAACGAAAACGGCGGAAGGGTTAGCGCCGGAAAGCCTGAAGGAATACCGCCGAATTTCGTGCCAATAGTTTCCACATCCAACGGCATGACCGCGACGATGATCGTCGGCACAATCACCGCGACGATCGACGCCGGCACGACCTGCCATTTTTTTGGCCAGAGAATGAGAATCACCAGGCTGATTAATCCGAGCGCCAGCGCTGGCCATTGCGTCTCGCCTAGATGCTGCGAGATCGTCCAGATTTGCTCGAGGGTGTGACGCGGCATCGACACTCGCAGTCCGAGAAATTCTTTTAATTGGCCGACGAAAATGATGATCGCAATACCGCTGGTGAATCCTGCGATTACGGGGTAGGGAATGAATTTGATCAACGTGCCGAGCTTGAGTACGCCCATTGCGATGAGAAAAATTCCGGCCATGACCGTCGCTAGCGCGAGACCGGCGTAACCGTGAAGCGCAACGATGCCGGCGAGAATTCGGGCCGCCAATTTGTACCTTACTACCGCCGAATGCTGCGATGATCGCGCCGGCGATGATCGCGGTCCAAAGGCCCTGTGCCGGCGTTACGCCCGAAGCGATAGCAAAACCGATCGCGAGTGGCAGCGCGACGATTCCGACCGTTACACCCGCGGCGAGATCGGAAAGAAAGGTTTGCAGATCATAGCCATGCAGACACTCGATCAGTTTCGGTTTGAAAAATTTCATCCTAATTGAGCTGGGGAAAAATCACCGGACGGGTAAAGCGAAGGTATCTTTGAAGGAAATGGTGTCTGTAGCAACTGCCTGCGCTTCCTAGAAAAACTCATGTGGGCGAAGTTCATCGCCAGCGAACATCCAACGTCCAACGCTCAATTACAGAGGCGACGAAATTGGGCGTTCGATGTTGGGTATTGCTTTTTCTTTGAATATCCTTTTTGAGGCTTGCGCGTCCTGAAGCTGAAACTTTTCGGGGCCCCGGCAATGAGCGTAATGGAGTGCAGGGTTCGTTGGCAGTAACCGTCGAGGGACCCCGTTGTGGAAGCTTTAAGGTAACGCGACGGGATCCTGTGGCATCGGCCGATGTTCTCAGGAATTTCATCGGCAGGAATGCCGATGACAGTACGCTCGGGATGACGAATGCGAATATTGAATCCGATTGCGCGGATAGATGCATCACATGGCAAGGTGCATGCCATCCCAAAACCGGGACAGGAAATTCCCAAAACCGTGAAGCTGGGGTTGCGAGGCACCGGGTTGGCGTTTTCTAATCCGTTTGCGATCTGTTGCTTACGCGCGTGCGAGCGTCGTGGCATGACCTGTGCAAGAGAGCAGGCGTTCTCCCCAGGGCGCCATTCATGAGGAGACTCGAGAAGAAGGAAAAAAAGTATGTTTGAATCGTTCCTGCAAGATATCCGCATCGGATTCCGCGTTTTGCTTAAGGAAAAATCGTTTTGTTTTCTCGCCGTGCTCGTTCTTGGCCTCGGCATCTGCGGCGTAACTACGCAGTTCACCGTCGTGAACGGCCTCGTCTTGCGCGGCTTTTCTTTTCCGCATCCGGAGCAATTGATGAGTGTGGGTCTGATCGATCCGCAGGCGAGCGCGCAAAATAATAACTTTGGCATCGGCAACATTCCGACAGCTCAGGACTACGAGGACTTGCGCACCGCGCAGCAGTCGTTTTCGCAAATGGCTGGCTATCTGAGCGGATCGACGATCAACGTCACCTACAAAAACAATCCGCAGCGCTATACCGGTGCCTACATCACCGAGGATCTCTTCAAAATCATCGGCGTGTCGCCGATTATGGGACGCGATTTCACTGCCGAAGACAACAAACCCGGCGCCGGCAAAGTCACGATTCTGGGTAATGAGATCTGGAAGCGCGATTTCAACGGCGACCCCAATATCGTCGGCCAGGGGGTTCGCATTAATGGCAAACCCGCAACCGTTATTGGTGTGATGCCTCCGAACTTCAAATTTCCCATCTCCGACGAACTTTGGGTCCCGCTATACAATGAATATCCGCCCGAGCCACGCGGTGATTTGCGACTCGGCGCCAATAATAACGCACCTGCGGTGATGGGCCGTCTCAAGCCGGGAGTGAGTATCGATCAAGCGAACGCGGAGTTTGTCGGCCTGGCTCGACGTCTTGCGCAGCAGAATCCCAAGACGAACAGCACTTTGGTTTCGGCGAGTGTTCAACCACTGTTGAACGCGATGACGGGTGTGCAGTTGCGGCAGCAGGTTTGGGCGATGCTGGCCGCGGTGATTCTCGTTTTGTTGATTGCATGCGTAAATGTGATGAACATGCAATTCGGTCGGGCCGCATTGCGCGCGAAGGAAGTAGCAATTCGCGGTGCCCTCGGTGCTACCCGTTGGAGGATCGTCCGCCAAATGTTGACCGAAAGTTTCGTCGTCGCCACCATCGGAGCGGTCGCCGGGGTGATGCTGGCCTTTTGGACGGTGGACATGTTCATCCGTGCGATCGGTACTCTGCCATTCCCTCTGCCGTACTGGGTTCAATTCAAAATCGACGGTCCCGTTCTCGCATTCACGCTCGCCCTCACACTCCTGGCCACCATTGTCTCCGGCCTGGCTCCCGCATTAGTCATCGCGAAGGGGAATGCGGCTGAGATTATGAAAGAGGGTGGCCGCGGCAATAGTAGCCGCCTCGTCAACGCGATCACCCGCGTCTTAGTGATTGGCCAGATCGCACTCACCGCCGCGCTCTTGATCGTCGCAACTCTACAAATCAAGTCGATCCGCAATCAGCTGAACCTTACGTATGGCTATGACGAAAACGCGGTCTACGCCGCTCGCATGGGTTTGATGGAGGGTGCTTATCCGAATCCGGATACGCGGCGTGAATTTTTCCGCCGAGCCGTCCGTGCATTGCGCGATAACCCCCAATTTAATTCTGCCGCCATGAGTAGCCGCTTTCGCATGACCTTCGACGCCCAGGGGCAATTTGAGGTGGACGGCCAAAAGTATATGACCGACCGCGATCGGCCGCGCGGTAACTTCGAATCGGTCTCGGACAATTATTTTACCACCCTCGGCTTGAAGGTCTTGGAAGGCCGCGACTTCACCATTGATGACTTCGACTCAAAGCAACCAGTCGCGCTGGTAAACGCCAGTTTTGCGCGAAAACATTATGGCCGTGAAAGCGCGATCGGTCATCGGATTCGAATCTTCAATCCTGGCAACCCACAGCCGTGGCGAACCATCGTCGGTGTCGTCCCAGACACGCTGATGCAGGGTCCGTTTGATCAACAAACCGATAGCACGGGATTTTTCCTGCCGCTGCTCGGCGCCGATCCCGCCCCGCAGTTTTGCACCATCCTTGTGCGTCCGCGTCCCGGCCAGCGGGCTGATACGCTCGGTCCTGCGTTGAAAAACGCGGTTGCTGAGCTCGATTCCAACCTGCCGACTTATTTCCCGGGGACACCGGCTCGGTTCCACCAGGAAGTTCTCAGCGGCAATCGAATCATCGCGACGTTATTCAGCATTTTCGGCGTGGTCGCATTTATTCTATCCGCGGTCGGGCTTTATGGCGTGATGACCTTCTCGGTGAATCAGAGAAGGCAGGAGTTTGGCATCCGCATGGCATTAGGGGCGGACGCCGCACGCATCTTCCGCATGGTGATGAGCCAGGGCGCCTGGCAATTGGCCATTGGGCTCGTTCTCGGCGCGGGCGGCGCGGCGTTACTTCTGGGAGTGCTGGCCGCAACGGCGTTGCGGAATCTTCTCTTTAAGGTGAATGCCCTCGAGCCATCCATTTATTTCGCCGTGGCAGGACTGCTGACATTCGTTGCGGCACTGTCGTGCTTTGTTCCGGCGCGCCGTGCGACGCGAGTCAACCCGATGGTTGCGTTGCGGACGGAGTAGGGAACGCTCAGAAGCGCGTCCCTCCTTTCTTCACGATTGGGCATCTTCCCCCGCGACAACAGATCCGTACGAATCATCGGGCAAGACGCCCGTTGCCTCACAGGTCCGAACCGGACTGGCGTACTAGATGCTTGTGCTACAGCCCGGCACGATCGAGTAGTAATGCGACAACTTTTTCGGCTTCAAAAATTTCCTTCGCTATCGCGCGAGCTACCCGGGAGTGGTGACCATAATCGGTATTAATTTCCCGAACCGCTTCGCCGATTTCAGGGAGTTTTCGAAAACCGAATAGCCCGCCCCGATCGCCATAAAGTTTCGTGAAGCCGGTCTCTTGGGTAATCACGGGCCGGCCCGCCGCCAGATAACAGGCGCTCCGGTCACTAAACCAACCGGTGCGTAATCGCACATATTGATCCTTCGCGACCGTGAATTCGGCTTTCGATTGGCGGATGTAATCGCGATAGGCCCAATACTTCACACTTAAGTCATGTGGGCTTCGAAATCGCCAGTCGGACTTGGAAAATTTCGTTCGCGTCTTCTCGTCCTTAATATCGGTCGCCAATTCAAAGGGTTCGCCCGCTACCTTTGGAGCGTTAACGAATCGAATAAACTCGCGCGATTTACTCCACAGATATTTCTCTCCGCGCCAGGTGATGTCTTTCAATCCGCTCGTCGACCAATTGGCAATGGAGGTAAAGACCGCGCTCGAAGGCGGCGCGCTCTGGGTTTTCCAAAAGTCGGTGACAATCGGCTGCCGCGTTGGGAGCCATTTCAATCCGTGGATCGGCACCGGAAATTTTTTCGTCCCGACGTTTTCACCGAAAGTAAAAAGCGCGTGATGTCGTCCGAGGTAGTCGGTGGTTGATTGGACTCCCTGATCGACTTTGATCTGTTCCACGCCTGGATCGCTCTCGACATAAAGAATGCGCTCGCTCACGAGCAGATCGTCGTTGAATTCTTGACTGCCGCAGATGTTCAGGATGGCATCGGCAGACTTATAAAGCTGACGAATCCTTTTTAATGGCAAGCCTACGGTCGGAAGTTCCGGCAGATAACGCGCGCAAAACGACCAGCGATTTTTGAAATCAAACTCGTCGGCAAGACGAGAGAGAAGGTTGGCAGCGTAAGTGTAATCGTTGCTGGTATCAAAAGTTTCGGCGTTGTAGGGAATGCGCGCGGAATCTTCGACGTAGTAAACTTCGTGACCGAGCCGTTGCAGGCCGACAATGTAGTGAACGTGCTGCCAGATCACGCCTGCGATCGGGCAGGAGCCCATGAAGCCCATGACCACAATTCGTTTCGATTTCATCAAAACGAAAACGTCCAACACCCAACGTCCAACACCCAACTTCCACCTTTCTGCATTGAATGTTGAGGGTTGGGCGTTGAGCGTTGGGCGTTGAAAAACATCATAGATTGAAGGTCTTTACCGCCACCGCAGGATTGCCAGCAACGACTGTATTCGCCGGCACGCTTTTCACCACCACCGCGCCGGCAGCGACGACCGAATTTTCACCAATGGTAACGCCTTTCAGAATAATCGCGTTCATTCCGATCCAAACATTATCGGCAATTTTCACCGGACGCGTTTCCAATTTGGGGCGGGGCGGACGATCTTTGTAAAATGGCGCGACGGCCTGCGCATCAATGAGTCGCTGCGCCGGCTCGAGCGGATGGAAATCGGAGTCGGCGATCCCGACATTCCACGAAATCAAACAGTGCGATCCGATTTCGATTCGCTCGTCCGCCATAACAAGTGCGCCGTTCAGCAAGGTGAAATCACCAACGACGGCCGAGCCATTGACTCCGAGAGCAAAGGAACACCCGGCGTAAACCGACACGTGATTGCCGAAGCGGAGGGCATGTGCCGCTTTGTTTTTCATGAAGCGAAAAACCTGAGCTGTTTCGCAATAAAATCCCTCGCCAAAATCGATATTGGGCGGGATCGGATGCGCCCACCAATCATTTTCCACTCTGCGGTCGGCGCCAACGTTGCTCATGATTGTGGGGCAAGTTTCCAACTCGCCTTCTTATTTGATCGCAACTTGGAAAGTTGCGCCACCTTTATGTCGAAAATTTGCCGGAAGCGTAGAGCTTGGCGTAAACGCCACCACGCGCGACCAGCTCGGGCCCGCGTCCCTGCTCGACCACGCGACCATTTTCCAGAACGACGATTTGATCGACACCGTGAATTGTCGCGATGCGATGCGTGATAATGATGGTGGTGCGGCCGCGCATCAGTTCTTTGATCGTTTCCATGATGACGGATTCCGTCGTGGGGTCGAGCGCTGAGGTTGGTTCATCGAGCAGAAGAATTGGCGCGTTTTTGAGAAACGCCCGTGCGATCCCGATGCGTTGACGCTGGCCCACACTAAGATGTCCGCCGCGTTCGCCGACCTGGTTCTCATAACGATCCGGCAATTGTGAAATGAATGTATCGGCCTGCGCCCGCCGCGCTGCTTCGCGAATTTCCTCTTCCGTCGCGTCGGGTCGGCCATAAGCAATGTTCTCCCGCACAGTGGTGGAAAATAGGAGCGTGTCTTGCAGGACAATCGCGATCTGCTGCCGCAAGGTTTTTTTGGTGATTTCGCGAATGTCGCGCCCGTCGAGTGTTATCTGCCCCGTGGTGGGATCATAAAACCGCGGCACCAAACTGAGTAACGTACTTTTGCCCGCTCCGGTTCCACCGACGAGACCCAGGATTTGGTTCGGCGCGATCGTGAGATTGATGTTGCTGAGAATTTCGCGACCCGAATCATACCCGAAGCTGGCGTTTTGAAAGGCAATTGCGCCGTTTGTTTTTTCGATTGTTATGGCGTTTGGAGAATCGACGACGTCATCGCGCCGATCGAGAATCTCGAAGCAACGCCGCGCACCGGCCGTCGCGCCTTCCATCGCCCAGGCCGTGTAGGTCAGGGATTCGAGCGGTTGGTAAAGCATGACAAGGTAGGCGATGAAAACAAGAAGAGCGCCAAGCGTGAGCGTACCCGCCAGCACATGCACTGACCCCACATAATACATCGCGGCAGTTCCAATCACGATCAGCGTGCTGATGGCGAGTCCGCTCTTCACGTTCGTCATGGTGAGGCGCAGATTTGCCTGCAGGCTCCCGTGTGCTTGCCGGTGAAATTGCGAGACCTCGAATTCTTCGCGGCCAAAGGCGTGCACCATCCTAATGGAGCTCAATCCTTCCTGCGTTTGCGTTAGCAACGCGCTGTCCTGTTCCTGAATGGTGGTGGATTGGGTGCGAATCCGTTTGGCAAAGACGTAGATGGTGCCGATGAGGAGCGGTACGATCGCAAGCGAGAGCAGCGTCAATTGCCAATCGAGTCGCAGCATGACAGCAAAGGTGCCGATCAGGGTAACGCCGGAAGCGATAATGTTAGTGAAGCCTTTATTGTAAATTGTCTGAATGGATTGCGAATCGTAAGCGACGCGAAAACTGGAATCAGCCGAGCGCCGTTTGTCGTGAAACTTGAGTGAAAGCCTCTGTAAATGTGCGTAGAGCTCGGTCCTCAGGCGCAGCAAAGACTCTAGGCCGATCTTCACAAACATGTAATTGCTCGCCAGACTACAGAGACTCCAAAACAATTGGATGATCACCATCGCCAGGCAGAGAAGCGCGATTGCTTCCATGGTATTGAGCACCGGCGTTTTGATTTCGCTACCAAAAATCGGCCGCAAACCGAACTGAAAAACCTTGAGACGACCTGGCAAAATTTGATCGACGATGATTTTGAAGGGCCAGGGCTTGAGGAGATTCAATGCGATGGCTGCAAACGAAAGTATCAGGGCAATGAGCGAACTGGGAAGGAATCCGCGGTAATATTTCAGGACCCGTCGGTATATTGACATCGCTAAATTTTGGATTTGCAGATTGCGAATTTCGGAATGAACTAGCGCGGATTCATTGGGTGGTTGCGGAGAGATTCCTCGACCTCGCCCGGAATGACAACATGCATCATTTGCTTCAAATCTGGTTTGATTGGGTCCTGCACGGCGGGTACCTCGGCATCATTGTTCTGATGGCATTGGAAAGCTCAATCTTTCCCGTGCCGAGCGAAATCGTGATTCCGCCGGCCGCATTTTTGGCAGGGCAGGGGAAATTGAACCTCTGGGGCGTGATTGCAGCGGGAACATTTGGTTCATGGCTTGGGGCGTCCATCACTTACTGGGTGTCGTTATGGCTTGGACGGATCGTGATCGTAAAATGGGGGCATTTTTTTGCGATCAGTGAATCAAAGTTGATCCGGGCCGAACACTGGCTGCATCGCTACGAGGCTGGCGGGATCTTTTTCGCGCGCCTATTACCGGTAATTCGCCATCTCATTTCCATTCCGGCGGGCATCATTCGAATGAATTTCACGACCTTTAGCATCATGACGATCGTCGGCTCGGCGATTTGGTGCGCAGTGTTGGCTTGGTTTGGGCAAACCGCGATCACGCCCGAGATGCTGCGCGACCCGGCCGGTCTAGCAATGGCGCTGAAAGCAAAATCCCACGTCATCGCCGCCGGTGTCGTTGTCTTGTGCCTTTTATATTTTGTCGTGATGCGTCTGACCGCGTCAGAGCGAGAATCGGCGAGGGAATAATTTGTCCGCATCGCATCTTTCTACCGTGAAGATGGAGGGCGCCGCCGCGCTGTCGGCGCCCAAGATTTAGGATACCACACCGCGTGTCCTCCAGATTGCAGCAGGCCGCGGTGTTGACCGCCCTCCTCATGTGCCTTACACGAAGTCCACAACTAGCACCAAAGACTTCGAAGAGTGACCTCTGATTCTGTTCAGCCTACTCAAGTTTTCACTCCGTAGTTGCCCTTTCTGGTTGTGCGTGAGACGCCAAACCGCGCTGGCGGGATGTAACAAAATTGAACAGGAGTGTCAGTTTTCGGGCGCCTGGCGAAGTATCGTTATTCCCGGCCGGCCCAGATATGCCACGCAATGTATTATTTATGAACGTTGGCACCCGGTTTGCTGTCTTTCCGTTTATCATGAACAAGAACTCTCAAATTTTGCGTAAGCCCCAGAAACTTTCCCTTGGCGATTTAATCCTTGCCGTTAGTTCGTGCACCAAAAGCAGCCGCGAAACGGTCGCCACCGTCGCCGATTTACTCGGCAGCGGCAGAGTGCGAGTAGAAGATCACGGCCGTTTCCTGCGCGCGAAGGTCTGCTAAACGCGGCAAAGTAAATTTCGAAACGCTCCGGTCATTCTGCTGCCGGAGCGTTTTTATTTTTTCAGCAGCCGCCACATCTCCCGGCCCTGCCTCTCATTAACACCGGGGCTTTAGTCCGCTGTCTATTCCGCAGTCGTCGCCATTAAGCCGTTTTTAATGGCTTTCTCATCCCCGGGACGAAAAGCCACAGCGCACTCAACCGACATCGGCATCGATGTTAAGCCGTTGAAACGGCTCATTTCCGTCGCGCACGGGGAATCACCGGCTTGAAAGGCGGCGTTAATGGGAGCGCAACGGACAGCCGCGTTGCAGGCTAGTCCACAGCGGCAAATTCATCAGGCATGTTCGACGTTTGCGCTAGCGCGCCCCGGAAGAAAAACGCTTTCCGCGCTTTGCCAGCGCTTTTATGATGCTTCGGTGATCGCCCGTTATTCCCGACCGGAAATGCGCGCCATCTGGTCGGACCAGCGCAAATTCGAAATCTGGCTCGAGATCGAAACCATCGCTTGTGACGCGATGTCGCGGCTTGGTTTGATTCCAAAGGAAGACGCCGCGGTCATTCGCAAAAAAGGAAAATTCGAGATCAATGAAATCAACGAGATCGAGAAGCGGACAAATCACGATGTCATCGCGTTTCTCGAAAATGTCGCATCGTATGTCGGGCCGGCTGCACGCTGGATCCACCAGGGATTAACTTCCTCCGATATTCTCGATACCACGCTCGCGGTTCAGATGATGCAATCGGCCAAAATTCTGTCGGACGATCTGGCGGCGCTGCGAAAAATCATCGGCAAACAGGCGCGCAAATACAAAAAGACCCCAATGATCGGGCGCAGCCACGGCATTCACGCCGAGCCGATCACGTTTGGCCTGAAGCTCGCGCTGATGTTCGATGAGTTCGGACGCGCCGAAGAACGCCTCGCGCAAACGCGCGAACGTATTCGCGTGGGAAAATTGAGCGGAGCGGTGGGAACGCATGCGCATCTTGATCCACGGATTGAGCGCGAGGTTTGTGAGAAGCTCGGATTACGTCCGGCAACGATCTCGACGCAGATCGTGCAGCGCGACCGGCACGCCGAATTTCTCACGACCCTGGCTTTGATCGCGTCTTCGATCGATCGCTGGGCCACGGAATTCCGTCATTTGCAGCGGACTGAAGTTTTGGAGGTGGAAGAATTTTTCGGCGAAGGGCAGAAGGGCAGTTCAGCCATGCCGCATAAACGCAACCCGATAACGGGGGAGCGATTAAGCGGCCTCGCCCGCGTCGTTCGCGGGAATGCGCTGGTCGCGCTGGAAAACGTGGCGCTTTGGCACGAGCGCGACATCAGTCACTCCAGCGCTGAGCGAATCATTCTGCCCGATTCCTGCATGCTGCTTGATTACATGCTACTGAAGCTACGCGAGCTAGTTGGCGGCCTGCGTGTCTACCCCGAAAATATGAAGCGCAATTTGGAAATGACGAAGGGACTCTATTTCAGCCAGTCGATTCTGCTCGCGCTTACTCGCGCCGGGCTCGCGCGCAAAACCGCCTACGAAGCCGTGCAACGCGCCGCCATGAAGAC
>QHPN01000002.1:0-352 GCA_003219115.1 Verrucomicrobiota bacterium
CGTCACGGCGAGGCTGATTGGCCGAATTGGGACAAACCCGACGACGAACGGCCCCTAACGAAGCGTGGACGTAAGGAAATGAAACGCGTCGCGAAATTTCTTGAGCGTCTCAAATTTACCCCGGACGTGATCTTGACCAGCCCCTTGCCGCGGGCCTCGCAAACCGCCGAGATCGTAGCCGACCATCTCGAAATCGAACTCAAAACCGAGGCAGCTTTAGCGCACGGATTCAGTGTCGAACGCTTGCGCCGCCTGCTGGCAAAAACCAAGGCCGAGTGCATCGTGGTCGTTGGGCACGAACCGGAATTTTCGGAAGTGGTGAAAGAGCTCAGCGGCGGCGAAACGAAATTGT
>QHPN01000002.1:418-3526 GCA_003219115.1 Verrucomicrobiota bacterium
CCGAAATTTTCGAAGGCTACACTGTAGCAAGCCATCTTGGCTATGGGGCCAACGGGCATCTTGCCCGTTCCTAGTCCACGCACGATTTCTATGCGCCCGTCAAAGTGCTCGACCATGGCCGAGCAGGTCTCGACCCAGTCGCCACAGTTGTAGTAAGTGATGCTGTCAAATTCGCGTATGGAGACGCTGTGGATGTGGCCGCAAAGAACAGCTTCGACTCGATAGCGTTCCGCGTACTTCACCACCGCCGCCTCGAATTTCCCGATAAAGCTAACCGCATCTTTAACTCGTTGTTTGACGTAGGCGCTAAGGGACCAGTAACCAAGGCCGAACCGGCGGCGAAAGAAATTGATCAATGGGTTGAGCGAAAGAAGAAACTGGTAACCGGCATCACCGAGAAACGCCAGCCACTTCACATTTTGCACCACGGTGTCGAGCTCGTGCCCGTGGATTACGAGAATTCGACGGCCATCCGCAGTGCGATGAATGGCATGTTGTTGGATCGTGATCGCGCCATAGACACCATCGAAAGAACTAATCATCTCATCATGGTTGCCCGGGATGTAGATAACCCGGGTGCCTTTCCGTGCTTTGCGGAGAATTTTTTGTATGACGTCGTTGTGTTGTTGTGGCCAGTAACGGCTTCGACGCATTTGCCAGATATCAATGAGGTCGCCCACGATATAAAGCGTGTCGAAATCGTATTCGCGCAGAAAACTGAGCAATCGGGCAGCGCCGCTCGTGCGCGTGCCCAGATGTACATCGGAGATCCAGGCCGTCCGCACGCGAGTCGGGACCGGAGGAAAAGTGAACCGCGCTGGGGCGAAGGTCTCTGTCATTATCGAACTAGAACGCAGAGGAATCTCGCCGAACAACGATCTGGCTCGCAACGAACTTAGTGTGACAATTGTGTGACATCGGTAGCTTTGCCTTTTCTCATGCAATGTCCTGCCTACTTTCTGGCGCGATGAAGAAGCGCGCGCTTTTTATTTGTGTTCACAACAGCGCTCGCAGCCAGATGGCCGAGGCTTGGCTCAATAACATTTGCGGCGAATATTTCGAAGCACAGAGTGCCGGTCTTGAACCCGGCACGCTCAATCCACTGGCCGTGCAAGTGATGGCAGAAGCCGGAATCGATATTTCAAAAAAGAAAACGCAGGCTGTCTTCGATGTCTTCGTATCCGGCCAGCTTTTCGCCTATGTCATTACCGTGTGCGACGAGGCCAGCGCGGAGAAGTGCCCCGTTTTCCCGGGACCCGCGACACGGTTGCATTGGAGCTTCCCTGATCCGTCGGAGGTGCAGGGCAGTGAAACCGCAAAACTCGAACAAATTCGGCTCATTCGCGACCAAATCCGGGCGAAGATTGAGCAGTGGTGCGAAGAGGTCTGCTTGCAAGCCGCGGCATCGTAGATCGATGGCTAAAAAGCTCATCGCTGAGTGTCTTGGGACCTTTGCACTGGTTTTCGCGGGGACTGGCGCGATCGTCATCGACGAAGTCACTGGTGGAGATGTCTCCCATGTTGGAATTGCGCTTACGTTTGGCCTGATCGTGCTGGCCATGATTTACACGCTTGGAGACATTTCTGGCGCGCATATTAATCCCGCAGTCACGATTGGCTTTTGGAGGGCGCGGCGATTCGACGCGCGCAAGGTCTTGCCTTATGTCGTGAGCCAATGCGCCGGAGCCTTCCTGGCAAGCGTTACCTTGCGATTGCTTTTTCCAGCCAACATCACACTTGGAGCTACTCTTCCCGCAGGTTCGCCACTCCAATCTTTCATTCTCGAGCTAATTCTGACCGCACTGTTGATGTTTGTTATTCTTGCCGTCTCGACCGGCGCGCGCGAAAAAGGAATTACTGCAGGAATCGTCGTCGGCTCCGTCATAGGATTGGAAGCAATGTTTGCCGGCCCGATCTGTGGCGCCTCGATGAATCCGGCTCGCTCGCTTGGCCCAGCTGTTGTCACCCTTCATCTGCAAAGCCTCTGGATCTATCTGCTGGCCCCTATTATTGGTGCGGTCGTTGGTGTTCTGGCGTGTCGATGTGTCCGAGAACCAGGCTGCTGCTAGTCGAAGCAGAACGACAACAAGAAATGCAATTGCGGCGAAGATTGCAGCTGTTTAGGCGCTAACTATCCGATTGCGTCGCGCGCACTAACTACACACTTCGACAACCCGAGATGGCATGGTATCAGCCGCGGCGCTTGCTCCGCAACTTGCGCTCAAGCTTGTCCAGCGGGGAAAGATGAGACACCCCAGCTCGGTGCGCTTTCCAAGCAGAAGACCGGGGATCGCCATCACTTCGCAACCGGGAGCGGCGCGCACGCCCGCAACCACCAATGAGATACCGACAAACGTGACCGCTGCTAACGCGCCCTTTCCGCCACCGACAATGGGTAATCCAGTGGCATCGATAAAATACAGCGTCACAAGCAACCCATTCGCCACAATCGCGCCAAGCCCCGAACCCAACGGGAGGATTTGTTGCGAGATAGTTATATGAAGTAGGCTATAGATGCCAATCAACCCGACGATCAGCAGCAACGAGCCCACGCTCACTCGCGCCGAAATTCGGAAATAAACAGGCGCAACATAAACCATCAGCGCGAGGCCGAGCAGAATGCGGAGCGCACGACCCACTGGTAGAGCTTGGCGAGGTTGTTGGGGAGACTCCATTACACAACCAAGTCTAGCTGGTTCGCATTATCGCCATCTCAGGCGCCACATACCGACCGCGACCCGGTTTGAATAGGTGGGCAGGGAACCGATCCGTAACTACAGAATACGCAGCAGTCACCGCGCTTCGGTTTTAACTTTTCGCCACACGCGGGACACTCGAAGAAGAATACGCATGCATTTGTAGGCATCATCTCTTCAGTGCAATGGCCGCACTTCGGACACGTGACAATCGATTGAAGCAACGGCTCCTGCGCGTTCCCGCGACTGCAAGACCAATTCCACACGCTGGCGATGACAATTCCGAAGAGGCCAGCGTAAAGCAGCTCGACATTCCACGAACAATAAAACACGTACGCCAGCGCCAATCCGCTCAGAATGCCGAGCGCCAGCGGGCCAAAGCGTCGATGTTTGCGATAATTCAGCGCTAATC
>QHPN01000002.1:3573-4083 GCA_003219115.1 Verrucomicrobiota bacterium
CACCGTCGTTTCAAATCTGCCGAACACAGTTAGACCAGACGCGGCTGCAACGGCAGCGAACAGCGGGAAGCAACAAGGAGCTGCCGCCGCTGCCAGCAGTGCCCCGATTGAACCAATTCGATCGAGCAATTTAATTACGTCTTTCACGGCGTCTGCCTGCTGGACTCGATCAGATCGCAGAATTCAGCTGCGCGCTTCCTTCTTGCAGGAAGTTTTCTCCAACGTTTCACGTTGGCGGCGAGCGCGTCGCGAAACTTCTGAAGCTCCCGCAGTTTGATTTCGGTTTCATCCAACGTCGCTTCCGCGATTGCCAGGACGGAATGGCAGGTACGGCTTCCTTGACCTCGAAGGCGAAGAATCCGATGCACTTCGTCGAGCGAAAAGCCTAACGACTGCGCCTTCTTGATGAAGCGCAACTGGTTCAGCGCAGCCTCATCATACAGGCGATATTCGCTCGCCGTGCGGGCTGGCTTGGGGAGAAGCCCTCTCCGCTCGTAAAAGCGGACGGTG
>QHPN01000016.1:0-5769 GCA_003219115.1 Verrucomicrobiota bacterium
CGTGATCCAAATCGCTCCGATCCTTCCGATCAACGCGCGGTAGTTGCAGCGGCGGACGGGACCGTTGCTGATATTGAAGAAATCGATGAAAACGAATTTCTGAAAGCACCCAGCAAACGCATCGGCATTTTTCTTTCCATCTTCGACGTGCACACCAACCGTGCGCCGGTTGCTGGCCGCATCGCTTTTCAGCAATTTCGCAAAGGTCTCTTCTTTGATGCGCGCCGGCCGGAATGCTCGGAAAAGAACGAAGCGATGACCTGGGCGTTTCAGAATCCGCGTGCCACTATCGTGGTGCGACAATTAACCGGTGCGATTGCGCGGCGGATTGTCGGCTGGGCCAAAGTGGGCGATGAACTAAAACGCGGCGAACGTTTCGGGATGATTCGATTTGGATCGCGGACTGAAGTATATTTGCCGCTTGACGCCGAGATTTTGGTCAAAGTGGGCGATCACGTGAAGGGTGGCGCCAGCGTGATCGCAAGATTGCCGGATTAGTGGCGCAAGTTTCCAACTTGCGATTTAATGGCAGGGCAAGTTGGAAACTTGCCCCACGAATTCAATGAACGAGCACCATCCAAAGATTTATCTGCTGCCCAATCTGATGACAGCGGGCAACTTGTTTTGCGGATTTACCGCCACTCTCAAGATCGTCCAGGGCGCATTGATTCAATGGTCCAGTCCGGACGAAGCGGCGACGCTGTTTCATGCGGCCGTCTGGTTCATTCTCGGCGCATGCATTTTCGATGTGCTCGATGGCCGACTCGCGCGCTTGGGCGGACAGGACAGCGCCTTCGGCCGCGAATTCGATTCGCTCGCCGACATCGTTTCTTTTGGAGTCGCGCCCGCGCTGATGGTTTATCGGATTGTTCTGATCAATTTTCCGCGTGTCGGCTGGATTGTTGCGTTCGTTTACCTCGTCTGCGGCGCGCTGCGTCTTGCCCGTTTTAATACCATGGCGGCTAATGGAGGGGAGAGAGACAAAACGGAATTCACGGGTTTCCCGATTCCAGCCGCCGCCGGGTTAATCGCGTCCATCACTTTTTTCATGCTCTGGTGGTTTGGTGAAAAGGAACACGACATCGGCCGTTGGAAATGGGTGCTACCACCGCTAATGCTTTTTCTTTCAGTCATGATGTTTACCCGCTTGAGGTATCCGAGTTTCAAAGCCATCACCTGGCGCACCACTCGTTCACTCCCGCGCTTCGCCGCCATCATTCTTATCCTATTCTTCACCGCGCTGAACTACGAATGGATGCCGGCAGTTTTGTTTCTCGCCTATTTGCTTTACGGCTTCCTGCGCCCGTGGGTCTCGAAACGCTGGCGGCGCGAGATCGAAGAGGAGATTGGGGAGGAAGGCGAGAATGGCGAAGCAATCGAATTGTAGGGCAAGCGCGCATCGCTTGCCATCGTTTCTGTAGCGGCGGTCTATGACCGCCGGATCTAAACTGCAACGGTGCTCATAGAGCGCCGCTACAGTCATAGAATCTGTACCTATCTTTCTTCCGCTGCGGACACCGTTAGGTCCAGCGGATGGCGCCCGATCACCGCCATGATTGTCCAACGCCGCGAAACAACTAATATAGAAAGAACGGAGAACCAAAGGCGTGTCCGCGAAACTCAAATTCGATCCACATCTTGAAACCGCGCATGTGTTGTTTATCGACGTAGTCGGTTATTCGAAATTGCTGGTCAACGAGCAACGTGCAGTTATTGAGGAACTGAATCAGTTAGTGCGGAAAACTCCACAGGTTCGAAAAAGCGATGCGGCGGGTAAACTGATCCGAATTCCAGCGGGTGACGGAATGGCGCTGGTCTTTTTTCAGACGCCGGAAGAACCGGTGCAATGCGCGATGGAAATTGCAAAGGCGCTAAAAAATCGCCCTAATGTTCTGCTGCGCATGGGAGTGCACAGCGGGCCGGTCGATCAGATCAAAGACGTTAATGACCGAGTAAACGTGGCTGGCGCGGGCATTAATATTGCACAGCGGGTGATGAGTTGCGGGGATGCCGGCCACATTCTGGTTTCCAAACGGGTGGCAGATGATTTGACGCAAGACCGTCTTTGGCAGCCCCTGCTGCATGATCTTGGTGAGATCGAGGTAAAGCACGGGGCAAAGCTCGGCATTGTCAATCTCTACAGTTCCGAATTGGGTAACTCGCAACCGCCGCAGAAGTTTGCAGGCGAAATGACAGGTTCCAACGGAAAGGCAGGGCGAGAACTGAGCGATGCCGACGCGCTGGAGAAAAGCATCGCCGTTTTGCCGTTCGAGAGCCTGAGCGCGGACCCGAATAATACTTTCTTTGCCGATGCGATTCAGGACGAGATTCTGACCGACTTAGCAAAAATCGCCGATCTGAAAGTCATCAGCCGCACGTCGGTGATGCAATACAAGACAGGGGTGAAACGTAACTTGCGTGAGATTGCCGATGAACTCGGCGTGGCCCACATCGTCGAAGGCAGCGTCCAACCAGCCGGCAACCGTGTTCGGGTTCGAGCGCAATTAATTGATGCGAGAAGCGATAGGCATGTCTGGGCAGAACGCTACGATCGGCCACTGGATGATGTCTTCGCAATCCAGACGGACATCGCCAAAGCGATTGCTGACCAGCTTCAAGCCAAACTTTCGCCCGCGGAGAAAGCTGCCATTGAGCTGGCGGCAACAGAGAGTCTTTTGGCATACGACCGATACCTTCGCGGCAAAGAGCTTAGTCGGATGGTCACGTTCGACGCGCGAGTGCCTGAAAACATTCAACAGTCGATCCGATTGCTGGACCAGGCCGTGGCACACGATCCAAAGTTTCTACTCGCGTATTGCGAGTTGGCGCTTGCTCACGCGATTTTCTATTTTCATGGAATCGATCATAGTCCTACGCGAATTGGACTTGCTGAAGGAGCATTGACCAAAGCTCGCCAACTCGGGGGTAATCGTGGCGAAACGCATCTCGCTGCGGCCTGGATCGCGTACCACTGCTATCGTGATTATGACCGCGCATTGGCTGAGCTTGAAATCGCCAGGCAGCAGTTGCCTAACAACCCAGCTGTCTACCAGTTGCCGGGCTGGATCGGGAGACGTCGAGGTGCTTTTCACCAGGCCCTCGCCCAGATGGAACGGGCGGCAGAGCTCGATCCGCGGAACTCGTACTTACTTCTACAAACTGCGCAGACCTACTGGTTGCTGCGACGCTTTCAAGACATGGTTCGCTTTTTGGATCGCGCCTTAGCTGTCGCGCCGAGCGATCCGAGCACACGTGTCGCTCGCGCGCTTGTTGATTTAGAACGCGACGCGAACACGCAGCCCGCGTACGATACGGTTCAGAACATTGTGGCCGAAGATCCCGGTGCGATGGAGGCCATTGCCGACCAATGGTTGTATCTGGCGCTTTGCCGGCGTGACGGCTCGGACGCCGCTCGCGCTGTAGCCTCGCTGTCCCCGGAAGGGATTATTCCATTCAATGTGCGAATGCCTCGATCTTTTTGTGAAGGGCTGGCAGCCAGAGCCCAGAATGATACTGCTGCTGCGGAAGCGGCATTTACTACCGCTCGCGCTGAGATCGAAGACGCTCTCCGCAAACAGCCGGATTACGCTGAAGCTCTTTGCGTTCTCGGTCTGATTGACGCGGCGCTCGGCCGCAACGAAGAGGCAGTGCGCGAGGGTCGCCGTGCCATCGAGCTCTTCTCGACTTCAAAGGATGCAATGACGCGTGCCGAGCTGCGGCGAAACCTTGCGATCATCTATGCCTGGACTGGCGATAAGGACCTTGCGTTCGCAGAACTCGAAGAACTGCTGCGTCGGTTTTGTCCAATTTCCTATGGCCAACTGCGGTTGCATCCCTGGTGGGACCTGTTGCGTGAGGACCCGCGGTTCGACAAGGTTATGGAAGAAGCAAAGAAGCCAGTCGCGTTTTAGCTAGCCCTTCGCCGAAGTTGCTGTAGTGGCAGGTGTGTCGCCTGCAAGATCTCGATAGCAGCCGACACGACTACCTCTACAATGGAAGGCTCCCGGCGGTCGCGCGCTAACTTTGATTTAATTGCGCCAGAATTTCAGGGTCGCGCACGTCCGCCCATTCGCCACTGAGCTCGAAAGCTTTCACCCTTTTTCCAGATTGGGCGAGGCCGCGAACCGCATCCGTCAGTTCGTATTCACCGCGGGGAGATGGCTGCAATCTTGCGGTCCATTCAAAAATGCTCGGCCGAAATGCATAAATGCCGGCGTTGTACCAAGGGCTGGTGGCTTCGCCGGGTTGCGGCTTTTCCCGGATATCGGTCACTTCCATCCGCTCGTTCACAAAAACGGCGCCGCCTTTGCTCACGTCTTCATTTTGCTTCACACTCACGGTTGCCGCGAACTCGCCCGGCAGTTCCACCAGCGATTTGTAATTTGCCGGATCGACCAAGATGTCGCCGTAACTCAACATGAACGGCAATTGACCGACGAAGTCGCGCGCGAGCTCGACGACGCGACCAGTTCCATCTTGCACGACCTGAGTTGCATATTTGATTTGCAGGCCGAAGCACGTGCCGTCGCCAAAATAATCTCGAACCGCTTCAGCATGATAACCAACAATAATCAGAAAGTTCTTAACTCCTGCGCCATGTAATCCTTCAATGATGTGCAGGAGAATCGGTTTGCCCCGCACCTTGATCATCGGTTTCGCGAGATCCGTGGTTAACTCGCGCATGCGCGTCCCACGGCCTGCGGCGAGCAGGACCGCTTTGTCGATCTTGTTCATGACTGTGATTAACATCATGTCATGATGTGGTCGATTCGTCTTGAAGCGGAGTTGCTGGGGAGCACAGGCCACCAGCCTATAGCATTCGGCAGCTTGCCGAATGCATGCGTTTACAGCGTATCCGGTATCTCAGAAAGCGTTCGCGGCAAGCTGCCGCGAACTACAGGCTGGCAGCCTGTGCTCCCCACAGAGAGAGCCCGACTTCCCTAAAGACGACAATGTTTTTCATCGCGAGTTGATTTCGCGCCTCGACTCGTTCAGCATCCCGCTCGTGTTAAAGTTTCTCGGAAAGTATCGGGAAGCCGGGCTGTTGCTTTTGCGAGCGAGCGTCGGGCTGATTTTCATTCTAATTTGCGGGCCGGTTCTTCTCTCGGGCGAGCATCGCTGGGCGCAATTCGGCAGCGCCATGCGCGTTTTTAATTTTCATTCGCATCTGGATTGGTGGGGGTTTCTCGGAGCGCTCGCCGGATGTGTCGGCGGGATTTTCATGATGCTCGGATTTGCCTTTCGCATCGGACTTCTCCTGGGGTTTCTACCGGCTCTTGTTCATGCCATCGCGGTTTCCCACCACGAAAACGGCCTTTATCCGGTCATCATTCCCATCGAAGCCGTCATCGTTCTCGTTTGCCTATCCTTTATCGGCCCCGGCAAGTACAGCGTGGATAAAGGGTAGGACCGCCATAAACCGCCGGTAATACAGCGGAGGGACGCGCTTCCGCGCGTCCCGGACATGCGGAAGCATGTCCCTCCGAATGTTGCGCGCGTTGAATTTATCTGGCTCAGCGGTCACTGACCACTGCTCACTATTCACCTTTTTTCTCCTTGATCATGATCGCGGGTAGATCCGCCTGTTTGATCAAGTCGCTCACTTTTGGCAGATCGTCCTGCTTGATCGCGTTCCATTTTTTCAGTTGCTCATCAAGGCGGCCGCTGAGCGAGGTGAACACATCCAGCTGCGGCTTGGTCGGTTCGCGATCGCCGGTCTCGACCGTACGGCTGAAAGTGTCGAACGCTTCATTCAGCATGACGGGAAAG
>QHPN01000016.1:5804-29782 GCA_003219115.1 Verrucomicrobiota bacterium
TGTTCACCTGAATCAACTGCTGCTCTACGTCGGACATTTTGTGTTCCATGCCGTCGGCCGCATCCAGTGCCGCTTTTACCTTCGGATCATCGCCGAACTTTGTATGCAACGCTTTGATCTGCGATTTCACGTCGCGGATTTCATTAACCGCCTGGTGCAACTCAGATATACGCGCGGTGACTTGCGTTGAAAACTCAAACTGTTTCGGTAATTCAGGCTCGTGATCTTTCGTGCGCGGATCGATCACGAGGTGGAGCGTCGCGGTTTGCGTCTTCCCATTAGCCGTTAGCTTCATCTGATAATCGCCGGGCAAAGCCAGCGACCCACGCGGTCCATTGGTCGAATAAAACGCGCCGGGAATTTGAATCGGCTCGTTGTAACGCAGGTCCCAGGCGAAACGGTTCATCCCCTCATTCGCCGGGATGGTCTTGGGCGCTTCCACCCGATCGGGCCATTCCGGTGGCTGCTCGTTCTCCTTTTTCTCCTTGCTCGACAGATGACGCACCACATTTCCGCGTGCATCAAGAATATCGATCGTTACTTCATCCTTCGGTGCGGTCTTGAAATAGTAGTCGATCATTGCGCCCGTGGGCGGGTTGTCGCCCGCCGGTTGACGCTTATCGACTTCCTCCGGGTAATGCAATCGCACCGCTGTCTGCGGCTGATAAAGCAGCACGTCGGGGGTCTGAGGGTTGAGCTGGCGCAACGGTGTCAGGTTATCCAGGACCCAGAAAGACCGGCCATGTGTGGCCACGACCAGATCGTCGTCCTTTACTACCAGGTCGTGAATGGGTGATTGCGGCAGGTTCAATTGCAGCGGCTGCCAGTGCGCGCCATCGTCTAACGAGAAATATACACCAAGCTCGGTGCCGGCATAAAGTAATCCTTTTCGTTTCGGGTCCTCCCGCACACTGCGGACATACGCGCCTTCTGGAATCCCGTTAACGATTGTGCTCCAGCTCTTTCCCAGATCGGTCGTTTTGAAAATGTAGGGCTTGAAATCGTCCAGCCGATGACGGTCCACCGCGACGTAGGCCGCGGTGGCATCGTGCGGCGAGGCATCGATGATCGAGACCGTACCCCACTCCGGCATCTTTGGCGTAACATTGGCCCAGCTTTTACCATCGTCGGTCGTGACGTGGACCAATCCATCATCGGTCCCGGCCCAAAGCGTGCCCTGTTTCTTGGGCGATTCGGCCAGAGCAAAAACGGTGTCGTAATATTCCACGCTGGTGATGTCGTTGGTGAGGGGGCCGCCGCTGGGCTGCTGTTTCGATTTATCATTCTTTGTTAGATCATTGCTGATCTGTGTCCAGCTCACGCCATGATCGATTGATTTGAAAACGCATTCGGCCGCGGTGTAGAGCACGTCGGGGTTGTGTGGCGAAAGAGAGAGCGGCGTGACCCACTGAAACCGATGCACGACGTCGATGGCGCCATGCCCGGAGTGGTCCAGCGGCCAGACGCTTACTTCCTGACTTTCTTCCTTGCTCTTATCGTAACGAGTGATGTCGCCCTCGTTGTTAGAATAAATAATGTGCCAGTCGCGTGCATCGGGTACGACAAAGCCGCATTCGCCCCCGCCCACCACAAACCAATCCTGTGCCGTAATTACACCCGCGTCACTCCGGCTCGCGATCCCGACGCTCGAGTTGTCCTGTTGCGTACCATAAATGTGATACGGGTACGCGTTGTCGGTCGCGACGTGATAAAACTGCGCGGTCGGTTGGTTGTTTTGCGTCGTCCAGGTCTTCCCACCATCCATCGAAATACTGGCGCCGCCGTCGTTGGCATTGCCGATCCGATTCGGGTTTTCCGGGTCGATCCAGAGGCCGTGATGGTCGCCATGACGCGCCGGCAGGAGGGTAAACGTTTTTGCGCCGTCGACCGACTTGAACGCTCCCGTATTTAGCACATAGACCGTGTCAGCGGCCTTGGGATCTGCGTAGATTTTGCTGAAGTACCAGGCCCGCTGACGAAACCGGCCATCGTCATTGATCTTTGTCCATTTTTCGCCGCCATCGTCGGAGCGGAAAATACCTCCTTCTTTTGCTTCGATAATGGCATAGACGCGGTTCGAATCGGCGCCGGAAACACTAACCCCGATTTTGCCCAGGATTCCATCGGGCAGTCCATTTCCCGTTAGCTGCTTCCAGGTGACGCCATTATCTTCCGATTTGTAAAGACCGCTGCCCGGGCCGCCGCTGGAGAAAAACCAGGGTTGGCGTCGCGCCTGCCAGAGCGAAGCAAAAACGACATTGGGGTTATGCGGATCGAAGACGACATCGATCCCCCCGGTGTTCTCGTCTTTCGACAAAACTTTTGTCCACGTTTTCCCGCCGTCGCTGGTTCGAAAAATTCCGCGCTCCTGATTGGGACTGAAGGCATGCCCAAGCGCGGCGACGAGGACAATGTCGGGATTGTTTGGATGAACGATGAGGGCGCCGATCTGGCGGGTATCGCGCAGCCCGATATTTTTCCAGTTCTTTCCGGCGTCGACCGATTTGTAAACGCCGGTGCCGTAGGTTGTGTTTCCGCGAATCGCGGCCTCGCCGGTGCCAACGTAGACGGTGTTGTGATCCGAAGGCGCGACCGCAATTGCACCAATGGAGGAGATGTCCTGTTTATCAAAAAGCGGCGTCCAGTTCGCCCCTCCGTCCATGGTTTTCCAAACCCCGCCTGCCACGGCGCCGAAGTACCAGGTGTTGGGTTCGTCGCGCACCCCTTCGATCGCCAACGCGCGCCCGCCCCGGAACGGACCGACCTGTCGCCATTGCATTCCGGAAAAAAGTTTCGGGTCAATGTGCGGCGTTGCTGTGGGCGATGCGCTCGGCGAAGGGGATGGCGCGGCGCAAATCGCGTCGGTCAGCGCAACAAAAAGAAAAGCAAAAAGAGAACGAAGAGCACGCGAATTCATGACGCGTAACGTCCAGACTTATGCGCACGCTTCAACTGCAAAGGCGACGTGACGTTGCATCCGTTTGTCACTCCGAGGGAATCCGGCGATTGCCCTGACTGGGAGCGGCGACTGCCAATTCGCCGAGCTTTGTGTGTTGTTAAAATGGGCGACTTGTTCGCCAAGAGACGAATCCGTCCGAATGGCGGAGAAGTCGCCTCCCAGTCAGCCTAGGGGGTTCGGCCGAGGCAAATTGTGGCATCAAGAAATCTTGGAATGCGCACCTTTCTCGTCGCGAGCAAGGGACCGACGAGTGTAGAAATATAAGACCGTGAACGAAAGACCCACCGCAATCGCTAGCCAGCCTACGCTGTGCAGAACGGAAACAGGCAAAATAGTTCTCACGCGCTGCATCCAGGCCGGGCGGGTCTGAAGAAGTAAACAAATGCCGGCGAGGAAAAATAGCGATGCTATCGCTAATATCTCCCACGGATTATTGTTTCCTCGTTCTTCCCGCGTCTCTTCCTTTGCAGGCTCAGTGGGAAAAGTAGATGCTTTTTCTTCTGGCGAGAGTTGATCGCTATTCTTAAGAAGGCGATCTGCCTCTTCGGCTTGTTCTTCGGCGACCAGTAGTCGAACTGGCATTGCAAAGGGACCGCCGCCATAAAGATTCACATTCTGATCGGCGATATAGCAAAAGATTTCGTTGCTATCGAGCAACGTCTTATCAAGCAAGGCTTGTGTGGGATTTAGATAGGTGCGCAGCGTGACCATATCGTCTGCCTAATCATCCGAACCGGATGACGATTGTAAAAAAGACCTGAGTTCCGGGCAAACCTTATCGGAAGCTTTGATTGCGATTTGGTCGGACGACTTTGAAGTAGCCTCTCCCAGCCAACAGGGCGAACATCGTTGAGTTAGTGAGTTGGCACTGTTGTCAAGGAGGCTGCGCGTAGGTAAGCAGTGATGGCTTCCTTCTCGGATGCGGTCAGGTTAGCACGTCCCGACATGCGGCTAACGAGATGTGGCCATTGATTCGGCGAATGTTTCGTGACGGAGGGAAGGGTATGGCATTCCAGACAGCGGGAAACGAAAAGCGCGCGGCCTTGTGACAAGGTTTGGGCATCGGCGCGATCGAGGCGGGCATTGGCAACCAGGGCGGGCGAGATTTCGGGCGCCGGGGCGAAGTTGGCACAGCCAACGATAAATAGGGCGATAACACTAGCTGATGCGATCAAGCATAGCCAGCGCGTCCAACACGTAGAGGTTGTAGCCGCGGCCTTGCTCGCGAAGCCTTTCGGAGCCGGTGGCCGACTGTAGAGGCGGTCTGTGACCGCCGAACACGACGCATCGCAAAATTGTCGGCGGTCATAGACCGCCGCTGCAGATTTACCCAAAAGAGACCGGGTCCGCCGACCCCGGCTACACTTGCCGTCGCTCACAGGCTGACCCCGAAGATAAGGCGCACCTGATAATCGGGTTCGCCTTCGGTGCGGATGGTTTGTGCCAGCGCGGTGACGGTAGCGAACCAGCGATCACCCCGATACGAAACATTTGGACCGAGGAAGAAATTGTTTTCCGCTTCTGAGCTGTGCCAGGCTGGCAAGAGAACCTCGTGTAACATTTCGGCTCCAACGGAAACCCTGGGGCTCAGTTCATAACTCGCGCCGAGGGCTTGTTGGATTTCGCCGTTGCGCTCGCGCAGCCCTTCCTCTTCCCATTCGGCTTCCAATGTCAGGTTGTAAGCCACAATGAGCGGTCCGAAATTCTTCTGCCCGATCAGTTTTGTTTCCGATTCAAAAAAACGCCGACCAGCGCTGATTTCCTGATAAAGAGAAATGCCAATCGGGTCGGCAGCCGGATTCGTGAGATTGTAGATTAGCTCGAGTGATGAACTCTCGTAATGCGCTCCGCGATTATCAGAACTGCGCGTATAATCCCAGTTAGCAAGGTAAACGCTGGCCTGAAAATGTTCGGTGACGCCGACCTCGATCTCATGACGAAATTGCACGTCGGTGAACCCGTCGTTAAATCGCGTGGTTGCCCAGTTTTCGCTTTCAATTGAACCGGGCGGCGAGGTTGGCGCTTCGTAAACAAAAGTGAAATGGCGCGCGCCAGCAAAGCAAATTGAGGGGAGAAAAGCCAGATAGAGAACGACCTTTCGCTTCATTTCCTGATCGCAATAGCGGAAAGGGATGGTTTACCGCACAACCTCGAACGATTTAACAACCGGCGCAGCGACGCTCACGCGTTTCGCCTCTTCAACCGAATCACTACCGGCAAGTGGGACAGCACCGAAACGTTTCGCGGTGAAATAGGAACCGATGACAAGAAGCGCGGCCAGGAATTGGGCAGCCATCGTTTCGTAAGTCGGGAAAATCGCAAACCATAGACTCATCCATGGTGTAATGGCTCCCTCCAGCCAGGGAATCGGCGTCGTCGAAATCCAGTTAGCCAGCTGCATTTCCTGCGCCTGTTCGCCGACCATGACCAAAAGAACTACCCCGAGCAGGATGCCTGTCGTGATCAACATTTTCCGGTAGGGCAAGCGTTGTTGCAGGACGAATGTGAGCAACGCGACCATTCCCGTAAGTATAAGACCGAGCAGCGTTCCTTTAAGGACAACATCGCCGCCAGAAAAAGGACCACTTCGAATCCTTCACGATAAAGCGAAGTGAATCCGAGAAGAATTAAACCCCAGCGCAGCCGGGAACTGGTGGTAGCGGGATCGAGCAACGATTTGCGCCGCCGATTGTGGGCCCGAATCCAACCGCCCCAGTAAATCTTGTGGAAAAACCAGTTCATGATAACAAGCAGGACGATGACGGCGAGTAATCCGGTGGCAGCTTGCAGATGAAGCGCGGGAACATTTTCACTCAACTGCTTCATGATGCTGACTGCGATGAACCACGTTCCGAGAGTGGCAAGAAATGCGATTGCCGCGCCCGACATGACCGGTCTGCGATAGATTTGTCGTCGCCCGGTCATACTGGCAGTGACGGCAGCGAGGACTAAGATGCATTCGAGGCCTTCGCGGAAAACGAGAACACTGATGTCGAGGGACGCCACGGTTGCGCTAGTATTTGCCTGGAGTGGATCGGGCGAGCCATGGCCAGCGATGCCCTGCCAGACGAAAATCGCGATGACAAACAATGCGGCGAACGCCAGGCCAGCGCGAGCTCCGATTCTACCAGTGAGTCGGTTTTTTTGCGTAGTGCGCGGGACGACCGTCACGTCAGTCGGGTGGCAAACTTCGCGTGCAAGCGCGCCAGGCATGCAATGAACCTAACATATTGAGCTTCGGCGCGCTGTCGCTGCGTTGCCATTTTTTAGCGGCTCGTTGTCCGGGGGATTTGCCCGCCGAGCACACGAATACACGAAAAAGAAACTCGATCACAGAGCGTCGACCACTGGAAAGGCGGGGAGACCAAATGGGTGTGTCGCGCTGCGCTTGCGAGCGCAGTCCAAAAGGACCGCTGCTCTTAATGATTTTCGTGTATTCCGCGTGATTCGTGGCCAGCAAAATTTTGTGGTAAAGACCCGATGTTCCAGTGCCAGATTGTGATTTGGCTGGCGCGTCGTAAAATTCCAAAATGCGGCATCAGCGCGGTTTCACACTCGTCGAGATTGTTATCGCCATCTTCATTTTGCTGCTCCTCGTCTTGCTCGCAGTTCCGAGCTTGAATGGGGTGCTGGCGGACAAACGGCTGCATCGCTCGCTCGATCGATTCAACGACCTGGTGCGTCAGGCTCATGAACGCAGCCTGGCTGAACATCGTGCCTATTTAATTGTCTGGAATGATACCTTTATCAGTTTGCAACCGGCCGCCTTTTTGAAAACCGAAGAGCATCAACCGATTGATACCATCCCGATCACGCGCCACGACCGATGGGGTCTCGAATTGCCGGCTGCGCTGATGAAAAAGGTGCCGGCGGAATGGATTTTTTGGGAATCGGGGGTATGCGAGCCGGCCCGCATCCGTTTTGCCAGTAACGATGGCAGCTGGACGGCGGAGTATTCCGCGTTGAGCGGGCTGGGAGAATTAATAACGTATGCATCTCGTTAGAACTCTTTGGGGGAGCGCAGGCAGCTTGCCTGCACTCGTCGGCAGCCTGCCGACGAGATCGTGTTCGGCAAGCTGCCGAACACCGCAGGCCTCGCCGCAAAGTAGAATGCATGTCGATTCACGAGGCTGCCGGCGCTTTAGGAAGGACGTTCGTCACGCGTTCGCCCTCGCCGAAGTGATGCTCGGGTTGCTCATTTTTTCAATTGGGATCATTGCACTGGGGCGCACGGTAAGTAATTGCGTGAACGCGAGCGCTCTCAGCGCGGATGATGCGCGGGTGCGGGAGATCCTGGCCAATCGGATGGTAGAAATCGAGACCACGCCGGGGCAGCCAGACAAATCGAAGGAATTCAAAATCGATACCGGATTTGGTATCGTAAAACTGGTGCAAAAGGCTGCGCCGCAGGAAATGAAAGAAGAAGATGGAACGGAGCTAACGGGAATCATTCGCGTGACCCTTACTGCGAACTGGACTCGGGGGGGCGCCGACCAGTCGAAGCAAATTGCGTTTTATGTTTATCGGCTCTGAGGAACGCGAGCATCGCCGGCGAGACGCCAGCGCCAGCACGCGGGACGCGTGCGCTACCCGGCAGCCTGCACTCCCCAGAGCTTCCCGCGCGCGCGCGTTTACTCTCCTTGAGATCATGCTGGCAGTGATCATTCTCGCAATGATGGCGCTGGTGATTTATCGTTTCGTGCAAGCGAATGTGACGGCAATCCGCGTATCATCGGAAACGGAGGCGGTGGCAGCGCGTTACGATGGGTTGCGCGAGCTGCTGACCCAGCAATTGCAAGGTCTGCCGCCCGGGGCCGGTGCCCTCGCTGGCGAGCCGTTGAAGATCGAGGGACACGACCGCGACGAGCTGACCTGGTTTTGCTCGGCGGGGCCGGGAGTTTTGACGCGTTATGCGGGTGGCGATTATCGAGTTAGCCTGCGGCTGCGACGGCATGGTGGCAAGAGCCAGGAGCTCGACCTTGGTCTTCTTCGAAAACCAAAAGATGATACGGCGGTCTCCAATGAACATGAAACGTGGGTGCGCTTGATCGATAACGTCGCCACCTTGCAAATTCGCTTTTTTGATTCGCGTTTGAATACCTGGGTGCAACGCTGGACCGATACCGTGACGCTGCCGCGTTTGGTCAAGGTGGTAATCGGTCGGACAGACGCGAAAGTTCCGACGGAGATCATCGTGCCGCTGGCGCGAATGCCATTATGAGACTTTCGAAATTACGCGGTGCTGCGCTGTTGCTTGCATTGTGGGCGCTGTTTTTGCTGGCGGCATTGGTGATGTCGTGGGCCTTGAACATTGATTCGCGTTTGCAAATTTCCGGAAGCGAAAATCGAATTCTGGAAGCGCAGGCGATGGCGGCATCCGGCGCGGAAGTCGCGATGGTTCCCACGATCAAACCGAATTCGCCGAATCTACAGGGCCGCTTTGGGCCGCGACAAACCTACAGTGTGCGCATTACCGGCGAGGGCGGGCGCCTGAACATTAACTGGCTGGTGGCCGGGGAAAACCCTGACCGGATCGAAATTCTGCGGCGCTATCTGGAAGTGAAAGGGATCGAATTGAACGAACGTGACCGAATGATCGATTGTCTCCTCGATTGGGTCGACCCGGATGATCTTGTTCGTTTGAACGGAGCAGAAGCAGAGGAAGGTTACCAACCGGCAAATGCGTTGTTGGTGCGCGTTGACGAGCTCAAAAAGGTGAAAGGTTGGGAGACCATTACTTCCACCCCGGGATGGGACGACGAATTTACCGTCAACAGCACCGGACCGGTGGACGTGGCCTGGGCGCCGCGGGATGTTCTACGCGCGCTGCCGGGCTTTACCGATCAAATGGTGGAGCGTCTTCTCCAACTGCGCGCAGGACCTGATGGCCAGGATGGCACGGCTGATGATACCGTCTTCAAAAACATGGATGAGGTCCGTGTGGCGCTGGGACTTTCGCCGGAGCAATTTCAACAGCTTAGCCCTTTCATCTCGTTCAGGGATTCTGTCCTACGAGTCGTTAGCACGGGCCGGTCGAGCGACATTACTCGGGTCATTCAACTCGTCTTCCGCCGTGCCGGCACCACTCCGCAGTTGATCACGTGGAAGGAATTTTGATGAGCGAGTTTTTTCTCGTTCCCGGCGCGGAAGGGTGGAATCTGATCGGTCGTCCGGCCGAGAATGGCAACTGGCGAGTGCGAGCGTTTCCTACTTTGGACGAAGCGGCGCAAACCTTGAGTACGGATGACAATGTCGTCCTGGCCTTGCCGATGTCGGCGGTATTGGCGCAACGGATGCGCCTGCCTAGTGTCGAGGGATCGGAATTGCGCGAGATGGTTCGTATCCAGCTGGAGAAGGCGCTCCCATTTTCCGCCGAGGAAGTGACCAGCGACTTCGAGGTCATCGAGCAGGAAAACGAGGAATGTGTGATTTCGGCAATCGCGGTGCAGAACCAACGACTGCAAGAAATCGCAGCACCGTTGTTAAATCGGAAAGTCATTCCGCGCGCGGTCACGGTTTATGCGGCGCAACGCATCGCGACCCATGCGGAAAAAGGACGCGCGTTGTTCATCTACCCGGAATCTGGCACCTTAGTCTCGGCGATCTCGGAAAACGGAAAGCTTAGTTTCGTGCGTACGATTGACGGCGGAGTGGGCGCTCCGCTCGAGCTGGAGCTGCCGCAGTTGACCATGACGGCCGCATTACAGGGCATTAACGCCTCGTTCGAAAATGTCCTGGTGGACGAGAAATGCTTCAATCTGCGGGACAAGGTCGAGAGCGCGCTGGCGACGCCGGCGGAATTGATGTCGATCGAAACGCCACCTGCTTCGACTGCGCTGAACCTTCTTCCACAGGCGTGGCGCGAGGAGCGGGAGCGTCAAATCCAGCGCGAACAATGGAAAAAGCGACTGGTGATTGCAGGTATGGTCTATGCCGCAATTGTCGGGCTCGCGCTTATTCAACTCGCGTATCTGAAATTCCGCATTTGGCAGCTGGACGCTCAGATTAAGCGGGATGATCCCAGGACAGTTTTCATCCGTGCCGCGTCCAATAATTGGAAAGCGCTGGCGCCGGCTATCGATCCACATTTCTATCCAATCGAAATCTTACAGCACCTGTTCGATAGCCTGCCGTCGCAGGATGTGCGTATCACCGCCTACAATCAATCGGCTCGCCAGATTTCGATTGAGGGCGAGGCCAATAAAGCGGCGCTGGCGTATCAGTTCGCGGAGAAGGTCAAAAAGCACCCTGATTTGCAAAATTTCAACTTCGACATGCAGTCGCCGCGGATTTTGCCGAACGACCACGCGCAATTTCGTCTGGAGGGAAGACCACGATGATCGCCCAAATCTTGCAACGAATGAACCGGCGCGAGCGCATCCTGGCGGGGTTAGTTGCGCTGGTGGTGTTCTTCCTCGCAAATTTGTTATTGTGGAGCGGGCTCTTCCGCGCGACTGGAGATTCGCGAGCTGAAGTGGTGAAACGAAAACAAAAGCACGCCGAACAAACAGTCTTGCTCCGGGAAAGCGATTTGTGGACCAACCGTGACAGATGGGTGCGCGAACATCAGCCGGCGTTTCATGGGGCGAGTGACGCATCGTCCTTGCTCGACCAGCTCAAACAGGTCGCCGGCAAATACAGTGTGCTAATCGAAAACCCTGCCATTGGCCCGAGTGCAGGGACGGGCAATTATCAATCTGTTTCGGTGTCCATCGAAACGAAAAGCCAGTGGCCGCCGCTGGTTCATTTTCTTTACGATGTGCAGGCGCCCGATGCCTTCATGGTTTTTGAGAGTGCAAATATCGCGATTGATTCGAGTGACGCAACGCAGATGCGTGGTAAATTTAAGATCGCGCGCTGGTACGCGCCCGCGACAGCAGTAAGATGAAAACGAGTTTATCAATTCTAATCAGTATCATGCCGGTGATGGCGCTGGCGGATGATCCATTGCCCAAGCGCCCGGACTTTAATCGTTACAAGGCGATGTTGGACCGCTCGCCGTTCGCCGTTGCCACCATCGCGGTTCCAACCGCCACTCCCGATTTCGCGAAGGACCTGTATGTGGCGAACGATGCGCGTTCTGATGACGGTGCATTTGTCACGCTCGCGTCGGCCACCGACAAGAATTTTAAGGAATATCTGACGACCAAAGGCCCGAACGAACACGGGTGGGGCATCAGCGATATCCAATGGTCGGATCAGATCGGCCAAACTAAAGTCACCATCACGAAGGACGGCAAATACGCGACACTAACGTTCAATCAGGTGTTGCTTTCGCAGACTTCGAATCAACCGCAAACCAACGTGCAGCCGCCGCTTTTCCCGCCAGGAATGTCGATGCCGGCTCAACCTTACCAGAAGCCAGCGCCAATACCGTCGCTCCCACCGTCCTATCAGCAACCGATAAGGCCTGCTCCTCCCCAGCCTGGCCAGGTCCATCAGCGCGGGGTGATTCAGCGAAATCCAACGCCAATCCCAACCCCAGTTATGCCGGTGCCGAATGTGCCGCCTCCGGACGATTCAGACGACGAATAAAGGCCGCTATTTTCCCCAGTCGTCGTCCTGGGTATCAGGGATCCGATCCGGTCCTGCGGAATATAAATCGTATCTCGTCGGATCTTTTTGCCCGGGACAGCGATAAACGTAAACCATACCCCATGGGTCGGTGGGGACTTGTTCCATGAATTGCTGCCAGCGCGCGGGCCGCGGATCGGTCGATGGCGCCGTAACCAACGCTTGCAGGCCTTGTTCGGTTGTCGGATAAAACCCGTTGATTCCCTGGTAGGCGAGTAGCGAAGTTTTGATTGCCTGAATATCGCCCGCCACCCGGACTCGTTTTGCGATATCCACGTTCGGTGCCATGAACTTTATCGCCGCGGCCAACAGCAAGGCGATGATTGTCACCACGAGCATTATCTCGAGGAGGGTGAAGGCTTGTTCGTTTTTACGCATCAGCTCTTAGACACCTCACTAGCGATCTGGTTTCAAAATATAGTCAGACTTCTCCCAAAGATACTTCAGTTGAACCTGGGTGGCGCGAATCACGGCAGCTGAGGCATCTGCTCCGTTGACAATAGCGATGTCGTTCGTTCCCGAGTGTAAGGCGCTTGCCGGTACAATCTTCTGCGCTCGAAGCCAACCGGTATACTGGAATTGCATTTGGCTGACGATGCGGTGCATTTCGCCTCGGTAAGCCGGGTCCGCCAGACCCGGCATGATTAGAGATGCAGCCCCGACGTTTTGACCATTCGCAATTACTTCCGGCGGCGAATCGATCCGCGGATTGGCGATTTCGAAAGTAACGAGCGCAAGCAGCGGTTGGGATTCGATGCCGAACTGGAAAACCGCGCTCTGCTCGGGCGTTGGACCTATGCGGGCCAAATCGGCTGAAAGGGAGGCGGTGACCGTGCCAAATTCTTCCGAATCTTCTGTCGGCGCATGCAGCGGAAGTGTCGTGGCGAAAGGCTGCGGAACTGCATCCTGCGACCCGACGCTCGCAGTGTGGGCCAGCTCGCTACTGGTCATCCATTCCAAGTAGGCGCCACGGACTCTGTTGCCATCGCCCGGTACTTGCACATCGACGGTGGTGACTCCGTGCATTGGGATCATGAGCGATTCTGAACTCTCCAAATCAATGCCGGCGCCGAGGGGCCCAGACCGAAGGACTTGCGACCCGGACTCATCCCACGCCACGATTTCGGGCCGAGTTGTGGTTTGGTCGTTGAAGAAGAGGCGGAAAAAAAGAATGGCGGAATGACCGGACGGTCTCGCCAGTCGAATACGGAAGACACTCAGTGCCGCCGGGTCAGTCTGCGTATCCGCGGGACTGAAAGTTACAGCTTCCACCCAATTGGGGACGTTTTGCACCGCGCCTGGTTTGGCGTTTTGGCGGAGGTCGATCCACGCATTACCGCTAACGGGCGCAACGATAGAATCAGCGGGAGTTTGTCCGTTAACGGAAGCGCCGTTGACCGCTTCCTGCGCGAGAAGAACTCGCGTCGCCAGGATTAGTCCCAACGTCAAAATTCGCTGACGCATGAAATTGGTCGCAATGCTATCTCAGCGCGCCCGAAACTGCAAACTCTGCGTCATAGAGAATACAGCGGAAAGGATGCTGTAAACGACGAAGCCAACGATGATTGCGATAATGACAATGATTACCGGCGCGATTAGGGATGAGGTTATAGTAACAGTGCGATCGAGTTCACGTTCGTAAACGTCGGCAATCGTCATCATGGTTTGGCCGAAGTGCCCCGTCTGCTCCCCCACTGCCATCATGTCGGTGAGCAAGTCGGGGAACAATTGTTGTCCCGCCAATGCGGCCGAAAGATGCGCCCCGTCCACGACCGCGCGTCTGACTTCCGTTAGCTTTTTCTCAATGTAGCGGTTATCTGCGATTTCGGCGACGAGATCAAGCGAACGCAAGAGTGGAATGCCGTTTTCAGTCAGGGTCCCGAGGGTTCGCGAAAACTGTGCGTAGTAGCTGTGGCGGACGATGCGACCGTATCCGGGTATCCGCAGGCGGAATCGGTCCCAGGCAGTTCGTCCTTCGTCGCTCCGAACAAAGGCCTTCCAGCCGGCGAACGCGCCCAGGATAAGAAGGATTCCCAGCCACCAGTAAGTCGTAATGATGTGGTGCACTTGCATCAGGATTCGCGTCGGCACGGGAAGAACTCCACCATTTTGCGACATGAATTGCGTCAGTTGCGGGACCATGAAGGTGATGAAAACCGTGACGAGGGTCGCTCCTGCGAGGGTAAGGAATGCGGGATAAATCAGCGCCTGTTGCACTCGATCGCGCAAACTTTTCTCCTGCACCAGGTGTTTCACCAGCCGCATCAGGATTTCAGGCAACGCGCCACTGGCCTCGCCCGCCGCCACCAAGTTCACATAAAGGGGCGGAAAAATTCGCGGGAATTCACGGAGGGCCTGCGAAAAGCTGCGGCCGTCGACCAGCGCCCGATGCAAGGTGCGAATCATCTGCTGCACGCGCGGATGCTTGAGACGCTTTTCCAGAACCCCGAGCCCTTCATCCAGGGTCATGCCCGCTTGTTGCAAATGCGCCAGCTGTTCGGTGAAGACGAGCAACTGACTGTGCGGGATCTTTAAGTTTTGCGCGGGAACTTCAGCGCGTTCCGCCGTGACGCGGTTAAAGATTTTCGGGACAAAGTTTCGTGGCGTTGGCCCTGTTGGCATCGGGGCGCTTGGTATCACCGGATCGATGCGAATGGGAATGCAATTCTGCTGTTCGATCTGGCGAATCGCGACACCGCGGTCGGGGCAGTTCAACACGCCCTCAACCAATCCTCCCTGCGCGTTGCGCGCCTTGTAGGCAAACTCCGGCATTATTTGCCGCTAGTTTATCGCGCTTCGGGCCTCCAGTAAACCGCCGCTACCGAAGCGGTCCGATCCCACCGATCAAGTTTGAGACAGGACCCGCCGTCGCATGGCGATGGCGTGGCAGGCGAAGCGTGTCCCTCCGGCTTGAAACATGGCAGGCATAATCATTGCGAGGTCGAACAGGTTTCATTTAGGCGGCGAAGCAAAGTTCTGTCATTGCAATCCGGTTTCGCTACACTCGCAGCTTTATGGACACCTTGCGCGCAGCCATCGTTCCCGGCTTGATCGCCGGGGTTGTCTCGCTTTTCACCAGTTGGTTCTGGATGGGATTGGTTTTCCATCGTTACCAACGTGCTACTCCGGAAACGTGGGGACCGGAGGGCCCGCGGAATTACGCGCTTTCCGGCCTTGTGCGCGTGGTCTCGGCCGTCGCCATTTCCTTTCTTTACGTGTTGGTCGCGCGGTTTCATGTCGGCTTTTTTGCTGATGGAATAGCGGGAGCGCTCCGTTTCGCCGCCGTAATCTGGATTGCGCTCGCCGCGCCCGTCGCAATCGAGGCGGCGATCTATGTCCGTATACATTCCATGGTAGTGGTGGGACAGGTCCTCGATTGGCTAACTACGGCGGTGCTCGCTTGCGCGATCACTTTTGTCTGGATCTCTGCCTAAAATTTCCATAAATTCGCCTCCGATTGGCACATTTGCTGCAATATTGATTCATCGTGAAAGCGGTTTGTTTAAGTGTCCTGGTAGCAATGCTCGGTGTCGTCAGTGCCAGCGCCGTTATTCGGTCGCCCTTTCCGTCGCGCCCTTCACCGCCCTATCAAGGCCGTTATATTTTCCTGGGCAACGACTCATTGACGGTCGCGCCCAAGACGGTCAAGCCGACGGTACCGTCTCGCTAATTCTCCGGGTCATCCCGAAGAACCGCTTAGGCGATCTCCGCTAGCTTTTTGAAACGCGGATCGTCGCGCAAAGAATCCCATTCCGGTTCGACTCGCAGAGTTCCGGGTGTCGGGCCATTAGGAATTCCGACCAGCGATTCCAGTTGTTGAATGGCCGACTCCTTGTCGCCGACCCTCGCGCTTACGGCGGCCAGTGTGGTCGCCACGATCGGTCCGTCGAAGGAATCTTTGCCGATGGGCAAGATCTTGCCGGCGCGAGCTGCGGCACGAAGTGCATCTTTTTTCTCTCCTAATTCGGCGTGAATCATTGCCAGCATCGCGAGGCTTTTGGCGTCTTCCGAGCATTGCGCCAAATCATGTTCCACGGCCTGTCTGGCCTGTTCGAACCCTACGCGTGCCGATGATGCGTCGCCCCGCGCCTGCGCAATTAATCCAGCATACCAACTTTTCGGCACGGTGTAGCCGTCGAGCGCTCCAGCCACTCCGCTCAAGCCATTGTCATCAAGTTTTTCGTGCACGCAGGCCGCAAGCACGCGTTCCGCCTCTGTCACATTACGCTCCATCAGACTGAGGCGGAGCGCGATCGTGCTAATGGTGCCACCCGGATCATGATTACGCGGGAGTTTTCCCAGGGCGGAACGAAGCGGAGCAGTAGCGCCATCTCGAAACAAGGCGATCGCGCCAGAAGCAAGGATAAAGAAAGGCGCGGTCGGCGAGATGGAAAGCGCGTCGCTCGCTGCTCCCTCCGCCTTGGTATATTCATGAACCGCCAGATAGTTTACCAGCACGTCCCAAAGCACCGAAAGACTGCGCGGATCGCGGTCACGCGCCTGTTCCGTATTATTAAGCGCCTCCACCCATTTTCCCTCGCGCCGTGCAATCGCTCCGGCAGTGATAAACACATCGGCGTTGTTGGGAATAGCGCGAACGGCGGCCGCGACGTGGCTTTTGGCGATATCGTAACGGCGGAAGCCATAGTAGTAATAGAAAGCTTTCGCCAGATGTGCTTCACCCAAGTCCGGCTGAAGTTTCAGCGCGGTTTCCGCGGCCGCGTTCGCCTTTTCCAAATGTGTCCGGCTTTTGTCGTATCCGAACCAAAACAATTCGGAATGCAGGCGCGACTTCAATGCGTAAGCAAGCGCAAAGGTCGGATCACGTTTGACCGCCTCCTCGATCAATCGCAGCGCATCTGCTCCTTTGTCGGTTGAATATCCGCTCCCGGCCCAGTGAAATAGTTCGCGCGCGCGCAGGAAAAGTTCGTAAGCAAGAATGTCGCGCGTGGGATGCGCTTTCAGGTCGGTTTTCTCGCGCGCCGAAAGATTTGCTTGCAACGCCTGCGTGATGCATTCCGCCAGTTCGCTCTGCAGCGCGAAAAGATCCGTGATCTCGCGATCGAATATTTCCCCCCAAAGGTGCGCATCGGTTCGCGCGTCAATCAGTTGTGCATTGACGCGGATGCGATTGCCGGCGCGGCGCGCGGTTCCCTCCAGTACATGTGCGACCCCGAGGGCCTGCGCGATTTCCCGCAAATTGCGCGTTCCGCTTTTGAATTGCTGCACTGAGGTCCGGCTAATGACTTTCAAGTCCGATACCTTTGCCAAGCTCGAGAGAATGTCGTCGTGTACTCCGGCCGCGAAATATTCGTTCTCTTTGTTATCGCTTAGATTTTCGAATGGAAGAACGGCAATGCTCTTCTCCGGGATATTCCGCGTTGCAGCGCCAGCGATGTCCGGCGGCGAAACCTGGTCGCTTTCATCCGTGCGTCTGATTCCCTGTGGGGTGATGTCGAACATCCATGACAAGATCAGCGCGATCGGAAATCCCAGGACCAGCGCGATGACGACAAGGCGGACCGTCCAGTTTGGAACTTCGAAGACCGGGAAAACTTGCGTCGCGATTTGAACTATCAACCAGCCCGCCACGGCGTAGGCGACGGCGACCCGATAGACCTTGCGGCGTTTCAACTCGACGAAAAATGATCTCACGCGATCAGATGCAGGTTCCACCCTCATTACAAGCTATCCGGCAAGTGAACGGTTGCGAACTCAAGTGATCGATGAAATACGAGGCAGTATGCGCAGGTCTTCCAGGACGGATCCGCCGCACACGTCTGCCTTCATCGCCGGTATCGCCGCTTTCACGACCTGGGGACTGGTGCCGATTTATTGGAAACTATTGCGCAAAATTCCGGCGCTGGAAATTCTCGCACACCGGTTTGTCTGGACCATTGTGTTCCTCGGCGTGTTGCTCAGCTGGAAACGGCGCTGGCCGGAAGTAATCGCCAACCTTCGCTCGCGCCGCAGCGCACTGTTTTGTTTCGGCAGCGGAGTGATGGTTAGCGTAAACTGGCTCCTCTTCATTTGGGCAGTTAACATCGGTCGCGTCCTTGAAACCAGCCTGGGCTATTTCATGACGCCCCTGGTGAATGTGTTGCTCGGTGCCGTGATTTTGCGGGAGCGAATTAGCGCCTGGCAGATCGCGTCCATTCTCATCGCCGCCATCGGCGTCTCTGTTCTCGCCTTTGGTTATGGCCATTTCCCGTCCATCGCCGTGGGGCTGTGTACTAGTTTCGGGTTATACGGATTGTTGCGAAAGCAATCCGGCACGGCTGCCATCCCCGGACTCTTTCTGGAGACAATGTTTCTCCTGCCATTGGCGATATTTTATCTTGCCCTTCTTGCCAGTCGCGATGCCCTGACCTTTGGGCCTTCTCACCTCTCGCTTTCCGCCATTCTAACGGCGAGTGGAATCGTCACCGCTGTTCCGCTGGTTTGGTTTGGCTACGCCGCGCGACACTTGCGCTTGGTCACGATCGGTTTTCTTCAATATCTCTCGCCCAGCATTAGCTTCGTCCTCGGGCTTTTTCTTTATCACGAGACATTTACCCGCCAGCATTTCGTCACTTTTCTGCTCATCTGGATCGCGCTCGCGCTTGTTTCCGCCGAAGCCGTCTTGCGCTGGCACGCAACCAAACGGGTCGCGGCCGACGCCGTAACTGAGACACCGCTGATCGAGCCCGGGATCTGATTCCGGCATATCTAAAAAAATAAGGTGACGACAACGCCGGGTTTTTGATTGAATTCTTACGCCATGACCGGTGATCGAATTACGAGCCGAATCACCAGTGAGGAAAGATCGACCCTCAGCTCGTACATTGGTCTCGGCATCGCAGTCGTGCTCGCGGCAGGAGCCATATACTTGTTTCTTCTCTCGCATGAAGAAAAGAAGGAGATCACAACTTTCGATCCGAACCGCCCCGTGCCGGACGACGTTACTTTGAGAAGGCGATTAAAGCCGGAGCAATATCGTGTAGTTCGCGAAAACGGCACCGAGACGGCGTTCCAAAACGAGTTCTGGGAAAACGAGCGCGCCGGCATCTATTGCGATGTCGTTACTGGTGAACCGCTCTTTAGCTCAGTTGACAAATTCGACGGCGGAACCGGCCGGCCGAGCTTCACCAAACCAATCTCAAAGGATCTTTTGGTCGAGAGGCCGGACAATTCGAACGGTATGCAACGCATCGATGTTCGCGCCAAGCGAAGCGATGCCCACCTCGGTCATCTCTTTCCGGATCCGGCTTCGCCGACCGGGCAACGCTACGCGGTGGAATCGGCCGCTTTGCGCTTCATTCCATTGGAGCAAATGAAGGATCAAGGCTACGAAAAATTCCTCTCCTTCGTGGAGAAGAAGTAGCTGTAGCCGGGATTGATGTGGGAACTAATGTGGGAGGGGCCCTTAGTGTCCCGATCGCTTGATCCAGCAACTGGTGGAAATCGCGCCTCGGCATTGTATTATCAGCCGCTCATTTGAAACAAGACGACATCGAATACGCGATTGAGAATACGCAGGTTATTCTCGCGCCGGAGCGCCAGATCGCTACCTTTGGCAACACCAGCTTTGAGTTTCATCTCATCTCTGAGCTGATGGACCGGGTCGATCGGGTCCGGATTCGCGCCGGGCGGATCGAAGCGGAGCGCCCGAAAATTCTCAGCCCGGAATATTTTTGCCGAATGATGTTGGAAGGGTTCGGCGAAAAAGCCCAGGAGTATGTCGACCGTTTGCGCGATCAGGCACGTCAAATCGCGGTCTTGCGCTACGGATTTCAGTTTCGCAAGTCTGGCATCACGGAAAAAACGGTGAGCGCTTCCTTGCAATCGGTCATCGATCGGACGCGGCGTGCGGTCGAGAACTCCGGTGACACCAACGGCGCGATTATTCAGGGAGTAGACGAAGCTTGGGAAGTTTGTCTGCTCAAGTTCACCATCGACATGATCGAGCGCTCCGCCGGCGAGAATATCGGCGACTTCAAACGGCGTGGTTTGATTTAGGGGAGACGCCGCCCAGATGAAATTGTAGGGCAAGCGCATCGGTTGCCTTCTCCATGGCAGCCGGGGCGGCTGCCCTAGAATTTTCGGTATCGCCGCATCAACTTGAAGAAACGCAGCGTGTCACGCACCGGGTTGATGCTGCTAACTTCATCGGAATAGATCGTGGTAATGGGAACAGAGGCGATGCGTCGCCCTTTCCGGCTCGCGATGATGAGCATTTCCGTTTCGTATTCGAACCGGCTGGCACCGCTCAGAACTTCCGGGATGATGTCGCGATGGAGCATGCGAAACCCGCATTGCGTATCGGGAATTTGTTGCCCGCAAATGCGACTAATTTTGTTGCTCATATAACGGTTTACGATGCGTCGTAGCAACGGCATCGTCTTGGTGTCGTTCATTCGCGAGCCGACGAAGATTTTTGCGCCGGCCTCGGACGCGGTCGCGTCCACAAAGCGCGAAATTTCTTCCGGCAAATGTTGACCATCGGCATCAAGAAGCACCACGTATTCGCTTCCGCGATCCAACCAGTAACGCAGCCCGGTCTTGATCGATTCACCTTTGCCCCGATTCTGCGGATGAACGACAACATCGACTCCAGCGGCTCTGGCATGGTCCGCAGTTGCGTCGGTTGATCCGTCATCGACGACCAGAACATGTTTCACTTGCGTTCGTGCGCGCTGTGCGACTTCGCCGACGTGTTTCTCTTCCTGATACGCCGGAATCACCGCCGCGATCATCGAGTTGTTCATTGTCAGACCCATTTGCCTGTCATGTCGAGCGAAGTCGAGACATCTCTCGACATTTTAGGTTAGAGATTCCCCGACTACGCTCGGAATGACAAGGAACAGCGCGTTGAGTGCCAAGCGTGACGCAACGAACAAACTTGTCCAAACTGATGGAAAACCCGCGCTCCATGTCGCTGTAGCGGCCGTCTACGACCGTCGCCGCTGCCACCAGTAGGTTTCGGCGCTCACAGAGCGCCGCTACAGCACCGGTCTGCTAACGCACGACAGGATGAAAATCCGCTGCATGATAGGAACTGCGCACTAGCGGGCCGGACGCGACATGCTCAAAGCCTTTCTTGCGCGCGATTTCACCGAGGAATTCGAATTGTTCCGGCGTGACGTATTCTACGACTGGCAGGTGCTGCGGACTGGGCCGAAGATATTGCCCCATGGTAAGGACCTGCACGCCAACATCGCGGAGATCATCCATCGTCTGAAACAACTCCGGCTCTGTTTCACCCAGCCCAAGCATCACGCCACTTTTTGTCACCACTTTTGGCGAAAGCTCTTTTGCTCTTTGCAGGACCCGCAAGGATATCCGGTATTTCGCGCGTGAACGCACCATCGGCGTGAGCCGTTCGACCGTTTCCATGTTGTGATTGCAAATATCGGGCTCAGCCTTGAGCACGGTCTGGATGCACCAATCCTGAGCGTGAAAATCGGGCACCAGCACTTCGATGATAATCTTCGGGTCCATTTCACGGATTGCATTGATGGTCCGCGCGAAGTGCTCAGCGCCGCCGTCCTTCAGGTCGTCGCGCGCGACGGCGGTAATGACGACATGTTTCAACTTCATCCGCCGCACCGCTTCTGCCACGCGCTGTGGCTCATCCTCTTCCAATGCGAACGGTTTTGCCGTTGTGACCGCGCAAAATCCGCAGGCTCGCGTGCAGCGATCGCCCGCGATCATCATCGTCGCTGTGCCCTGGCTCCAGCATTCCCAACGGTTCGGGCATTGCGCGCTCTCACAGACGGTATGCAACCGCAAATCTGAAATCAGCGCTTTCGTCGAAAAAAAGACCGGATTCGATGGCAACCGCACCTTGATCCAGGATGGCTTTTGCGCCTGGTGCAACGCCGGATCGATTTTCGCGCAGGACACGAATAAAGGTTACAACGTTAAAAGGGTTAAAAAAGTGAAATTGCGACCTGTAGCGGGCGCTCTACGAGCGCCGAGTTATTTCAGGTTCGGCGGTCAAAAACCGCCATTAAACCGTTTTAACAATTTAACGATACCAGAGCCGTCGCTCCAACATTTTGCGCGGAAACATGATGCTGTCATCCCGAGCGCAAGCGAGGGACCTCGCCAAAGGTCGGGGTCACACAAACCAGCTTATACACACACATTGCACATTCGTGAGGTCCCTCACCCCGAAAGCAATCGGGGTTCGGGATGACAGGTGCGCGAGCTACAACGTTACAAGCATTACAAAAGCTAAATTGCGGCCGACACGGCCGCATTTAACAATTTAACCATTTAACGCTAGAGCTTCGTCCGCCCCGTCAGCGCCTGATACAGCGTCAGCTCGTCCGCCGATTCCAGACCTCCTCCCGCCGGCAAACCGCGCGCGATTCGTGTTAACTTTATCGGCTTTTCTTTCAGCGACTCGACCAGGTAATTCGTCGTCGCTTCGCCTTCGACATCAGTCGCTAGCGCGAAAATGATCTCCGAAAAATTCTCGTGTTCGATGCGATCCAACAGCTCTTTGATTCGCAAATCTTCCGGTCCGATGTGATCGAGCGGCGCGATCCGCCCCCCAAGCGCATGATAGCGCCCGCGAAACGCGCTCGTTTTCTCCAGGGGCAGAATATCGGTCGGTTGCTCGACCACGCAGAGAAGATCGGATGCACGGGAATCGTCGCGACAAATTTCGCAAAGCTCCTCCGTCGCGAAAAAGCCGCAAAGTTTGCAGGGACGAATCTGTCCCCGCGTTTTTGAAATCGCGTTCGCAATCTGTTCCGGCTGATCGTTGCGCGATTGAATCATCCACAGCGCGATGCGCTCAGCCGAACGCGGTCCGATCCCCGGCATCTGCCGCAATTGTGTGATCAAATCACGAATCGCCTCTGGATATTCCGTTCGTTTCAAAACTACATCCGCCGATCCGGCATCGGACCTATGACGCGGGCGATTCCATCAGATGCAGCGCAAGCGGCTCGAGGCGGCGCAAGTAAAGATTGAGCGGTGCATCTTCTTCATTCTTCGGTCCACGCGCTTTTTGGAACTCCTGGTATGCCTCGGCCCAGCGTTGCTCCCGATACAGCACGACGCCATTCCAGAACGAATCCCGTCGCGCCACCAATTCGCTCGGAGCATCTGCGGTGAAGGCCAGCGGCTCATAAATTTCATGGCGCTCCTGCGCGTTCACGCCGCTGAGAAAATCGATCGGACGTGCCACGATGGCGTTATTCGCAAGCTCGAACGTGCGCGGACCGATAAGGATTTTCGAACCATAAAAGCGATTCGCGACGCAAAAACGCCGCGCTAATTCGATCGGCTCGCCCAGGACGAAAATGTCCTGCTTCTCCTCCGTCGGTGCCGTGATCATCGAGCCCGAGCTTACCCCCAGATGCGCTCCGGCAGGGACATTTTGGCCGTTGCCGCCGCTGGAATTTTCCGCAAAAGCGCGCGCGAGATCGAACGCGGCGCGGACTGCCTTTTCGGCGTGATCTTCCAGCGCGGCGGGAAATCCAAAAACAGCGACAACTCCTTCGCCGTCGGCCGCATGCAAATACGCGCCGGCATCGCGCAACAGATCGGCCGCGCGCGCGGTGAATTTTTCGCTGGCCTTCGTCGCGACACTGGGGTCGTCGTTATCCGCCAGGTCGTATTTGTTGGCCAGATCGCAAACCACCACGCTGGTTTCGAAGGCGCGGGCGGAGCCATCGAATTCAATTTCACCGGAACGCAATCGCGCAATTTCATTGGGCGAGAGTTTGCCGTTGAACAAGCTCAACGGAACGCCGGCGCGTTTCCGTCCTGCAAATGCAAGATAACCGAGCGCGCCGCCGAAACTGAGAACGACTGCCAGGATTGAGGGCAGCGGCGCAAAGAAAATGTGAAAAAGCGACAACACCCAGGTCAGGGCCAGTAGCTCCGCAATTATCGCGAGGACGAGTATGACAATACCGTGCCTGCGCGCGCTGGTAATCGTGATCCAGGCGGTTGCGAGCCCGAGCAGAACAATCAGGTTGTGTTGCCAGATCTTACTCAGATCGTGGCTTTGACCGTTCAACTTTTGCAGCCAGTTTCTCAACGGCAGGTCGATTGCCGCAAACCAGCCGGTCGCGTGCGAGATGATCGCGACCGCGGCTACTACGGTCGCGATGATAACTGCGGAAATGAGCGAGCGTTTCATCGAGCTTCGTTCATTTGCCGCGCCGGGTAATAGGATTGCACTACCAGATCGCTCAGGAATTTGTCCGGAGCGTCCACCGCCGACAGCGGCAGTGTAAACTTATTCTGCCCGGAATTTTTGCGCACCAGGTTCAATCCGAAATGAAAATCGCGAAAGAGGTGCGCCGTCAAATCCGCCATCGACATTTTTTCCGTTTGCGCGCGTTCGACCAACCGCTGTCTTGCGGCGTCTTCAAACCCGATCTCGAGATCGTGTTGCCGGTGGAACGATTCAATAAAAACATCGATCTGGCGATCGAGGACG